>QQVI01000154.1 GCA_003388545.1 Actinomycetota bacterium | reverse complement strand
CTCGATGATCCCGTCCGTCGGAGCCATCTGCCCGTAAAGGTGGACAGGCATCACCGCCCGGGTCTTGTCGGTTATCGCAGGCTTGATCGCATCTGCATGAATCGTGAAGTCAACCGGATCGACATCGACGAAAACCGGCTCCGCCCCCACCATTCGGACGGAGTTGCCTGTAGCAGCGAAGGTGAAGGACGGCACGATGACCTCGTCACCGGGGCCTATTCCAGCCGCAAGAAGCCCGATGTGGAGAGCCGCGGTGCCGCTTCCCAGCGCAACGCCATGAGCCACCCCGACCATGTCGGCGAAGCGAGACTCGAACTCGATCACCCTCCTTCCCCCGGCGAGCATGCCACTCCGCAAGACCTCGGTCACCGCATCGATCTCCTCTTGGCCGATCGACGGCTTGGACAGAATGATCATCTCTTGCTCAACCTCTCTCCATTCTCAAAGAACCTCGTGCCGTCAGCAGGGTCGACCAAATCGCTGCCATCGACTTCGAGGACGCGTCCGCTGAACCCAACCCATGCCACCTGCCGCGCCGGCACACCTCGCACGAGAGCATGTGCGGGAACGTCTTTGGTGACTACCGAGCCGGCAGCAACGAGCGACCACTCTCCCACCTCAACGCCGCCGAGTACCACAGAGCGGGCCCCGATCGCGGCACCGCGGCGCACCGTGACGCCTCTCGCCTCCCAATCGGCGGCGGCCTTGAGAGACCCATCCGGATTTATGGCCCGAGGAAAAGTGTCGTTGGTAAAGACGACAGCAGGCCCCACAAAGACACCGTCCTCGAGTACCGCCGGAGCGTAAATGAGTGCGTTGTTTTGAATCTTGCAGTTGTCGCCGACTTCTACGCCGGCGTCGATGTACGCGCCTCGGCCGACGATGCAATTCTCGCCGACGACGGCACCTTCCCGTACCTGGGCGAGATGCCATATGCGCGCAGAGTCGGCGACCTGGGCGCGCGTATCGATATCTGCTGTGTCGGCCCTCATTGGCTCACCTGGATCGTAGGCGACGAAGCCTGGTCGGCAGCCGGAGGATACCGGTAGAGCACCGCCAATGTGTGACAGTGAACCCTAGGTTGCAAAACTTGGCGAGTCAGCCGGGCGGAAATAGATTGCCGGGATGCCGTCAGTCATGAACGTCGTAGGAGCTCGCCCCCAATTCATCAAGGCAGGACCGGTGAGCCGAGCCTTGCAGCGAGCGGGTATCGACGAGACCCTCGTCCACACGGGTCAGCATTACGACGACCTCATGTCCGACGCCATCATGAGAGACGTTGGCCTTCGAGACCCTGACGTGAATCTCGGCGTCGGCTCAGACAGGCATGGTGCACAGACGGCAAGGATGCTCGAAGGAATCGAAGACCTCATCCTCGATCGGCGTCCGGATGCGGTTCTCACCTATGGAGATACCAACTCGACCGTGGCAGCCGCCCTTGCGGCGACCAAGCTACATGTGTTCACAGCGCACGTCGAAGCAGGCTTGCGTTCGTTCAACCGCGAGATGCCGGAGGAACTCAATCGCGTCGCAACCGACCATCTGAGCGACTTGCTTCTAGCTCCAACAGAACTGGCCATGGCGCATCTCGGAAACGAAGGCTTGTCGGACCGATCGACCCTGACCGGGGATGTGATGGTCGACGCCTTGATCTCCGTCAACCTCGACGATGTTGCACAACCGGAATGGGCCCGAGGCGAATACCACGTGGCAACCATTCACCGGCCATCAAACACCGACGACCCGGAGAGACTCGGCTCGATAATGTCCGCATTGGGAGAGATCGGCTCGCCGGTTCATCTCTTGGCTCACCCCAGGTTGGCCGGTTACCTCGATCGCCACCAGCTGCCGGTTCCTGCGAATGTCTTCGTGCGCGACCCCTTGCCGTACTCCAAGATGCTCAAGGTCGTCAGCGATAGCGAGGGGCTGATCACTGACTCAGGTGGCTTGCAGAAGGAGGCCTTCATTCTCGGAACTCGGTGCACGACGCTTCGTGACGAGACCGAATGGCCAGAAACTCTCGAGGGCGGTTGGAACGTGCTTGCGGGCTCAGAGCTGAGTCGCCTTGCAGAACTGGTCATCCGGATGCCGGAGGGCGACAGAGGTAATCCCTACGGCGAAGGCAAGGCAGCCGAGGCGATCGTCGAAGCGGTAGCGGGGCACATCTCATAGCCAAGGGTTGCTCGGCGGCTCACCTGAGCATGCGTCCGGGGGACCGCTAACATGCGGCCGTTCCCACAATCGACGACTAGTGGACGCTGCAACTACCGAAGACACCAATCCCCCTATTTCGCGCCGGACCACCGCCCTCGGGTTGCCTCCCCTCGGCGATTACCTCTCGGAAGCGTTCCGGTATCGGACGTTTGCGTGGTACTGGTCCAAAGCGGACATAAAGGCCCGGAATTTCGAGACGGTCCTGGGGCGAGCGTGGCACGTGCTCAACCCGCTCCTCTTTGGAGTTATCTACTTCATCTTCGTCGGGATACTGGCCGGCGGCCTCGGCGACGCCGAGCGCCTTGCCCTGATCGTCGGGAACCTCTACGTCTGGATGTTCTTCTCAGGGACGATCACAACGGGGGTCGGCACGATCCAGAACGCAGCTGCGGGTCTGCTCTCACAGTCAGCCATACCGAGGGTGGTGCTTCCGTTCGCGTCTGCGATCAGTTCCGTGAACCTCTTTCTCCGTTCGTTGATTGCCTACGTTCCGATCCACTTCCTCGCACAGCGAGGGATCCACATAGAGATGCTCTGGATTCCCGTCCTGATAGTCATCACGTCGCTCTTCGGATTTGGATTGTCTCTTCTGTTCGCCGTGCTCAACGTCTACATCCGAGACATCTCACGGCTACTGCCCCACGCCCTGAGGCTGTGGCTCTATCTATCGCCCGCCATCTGGGAGTACACCCAGGTGCTTGGGCCCTCGACGCTCGAAATGATCGCGAGATGGAATCCGATGTTTTCAGGGATGACCGCCTGGACGATTGCTTTTGGCGGCCCGCTGGAAGCTGGTGGGCCGAGCATCGTCGGTCAGATAGGTGTCTTCACGGCATGGGCTATTGGCGCCGTGATAGTCGGATTCCTGATTTTTGTTGCGAGGGAGGATGATTTTGCAGTCCGGAACTGACGCGATACGCGTAACCGACCTGTCCGTCTCCTACTCGGCAGTCGTCGAGATACCGCGACACCAGCGCACGTCGCCCTTCAAGAAGCACACCCGTAAACGAGACATCGAAGCTGTTAAGGATGTCTCTTTCAACGTGAAGTCCGGAAGTGCCGTCGGTCTCGTGGGGGGCAATGGGGCGGGCAAGTCCACGCTGCTCAAGACGATTGCAGGGGTTTTGAAGCCTTCACAGGGACAAATCGACCTTTGGGGCCGCCCGCATCTCCTTGCCCCGGGGATGGGCTTCAACAGAAAGCTCTCCGGACGCGAGAACGTCATCTTGGGCGGTCTGGCGGCGGGAATGAGCATGGACGAAGTACGCGACAAGCAAGAGTCGATAATCGAGTTCGCCGACATCGGCGGGTTCATAGACCTCCCGACCACAACGTACAGCTCCGGAATGTTCGGACGGCTGGCTTTTGCCGTGGCAACGCATGTGGACCCGGAGATCTTGCTGATCGACGAAGCACTATCCGCTGGTGATGCCTCCTTCCGGAGCAAGGCAGTTCAGAAGGTCAAAGACATGTGCAATGAGGCGCAGACCATCGTGGTGGTATCTCACTCTTCTTCGCTCGTGGCCGAGATGGCTACCGAAGCAATCTGGCTACACCAAGGCCAGATCCGGATGACCGGTGAGGTCAACGAGGTCACGGCCGCCTACGAGGACT
The DNA here is from genome assembly GCA_003388545.1 of Actinomycetota bacterium. GTDB lineage: Bacteria > Actinomycetota > Acidimicrobiia > Spongiisociales > ZC4RG35 > MA-ANB-1. The sequence continues at coordinate 2,434 of QQVI01000154.1, read as the reverse complement.
TCCAAAAAACCGCGAAGGAGCGGGCACAGCTTGACCGCATGATCGCCGAGGGATGACCTCGCGACGCCTTCTGTACATAGCTTTCTGGTACCCGCCGTCGAGAGCTTCGGGGGTCTATCGTGCGCTCGCAACGACTCGAGCGTTCGTCGAGGCCGGGTGGGAAGTCACCGTTGTGACGACGACGGAACGATTCCTGGAGAACGAGATAGGATCTCTCGACCGCTCCCTGCTATCCGAGATACCCGCAGCTGCGAGAGTCGAACGGGTGCCGTTCAGTTTCGACCCGGACCTGAGGGAGGTGGGCCATTTTCGCGGCAACTTCCCGGTCATGTGGCAGGCCTGGAGAAGCCTCATGGGACCGATCAAAGACTCCCTTCTGGCTCCAATCACATCCCGGATGCCCGAACTCGAGGAGAGCTACTCCTCATGGATCGACCCCGTAGTGGCCGCGATCGCCGAGCGCGGCGAGAAGTTCGACCACGTTCTAGCCACGGGGAACCCGTTCTCCTCCTTTGAAGCCGCCAGACGGATAGCCGATGAGCTCGATATTCCGTACGCAGTTGATTTTCGCGATCCGTGGACGATCGACGTATTCACAGGCAATCGGGCGAGGCTGCCCGCCGGCACCGAGCTGGTCGAGAAGCGAATAGTCGACGGCGCCTCCTCCTGCATCCACGTGAACGATGCCATCGCCGAGGCCTACGCGACGAAGTATCCAGACGCTGCCGACAAACAACACGTCGTTCTCAATGGATTCGACCAAGACAGTGTCCACATCACTCCAGCGACATACGCGGGCGGCCCGCTTCGTTTTGGAATCCTCGGAACCGTGAATGACAGATGGCCGCTGGAGCCGATTCTTCAGGCCTGGAGAGTGGTACGGAATGAGCTACCTGTTGGAAGCAAGCTCATCCTGGGTGGCCACCTCGGATACTTCGCCAAGAGCGCCGAGCCCCTTGAGCGCGTCCTCCCGGGTGAGGCAGACGGTTTCGAGTTCATCGGCGCCGTCTCGAAGTCTGAAGTGGCGGCGTTCTACGCCTCCCTCGACGTAGTGATAGTGCCGGTCCCTGGCTCTCCGCTGGTCACCAGTGGCAAGATCTACGAAGCCATGGCAGTCGGGATTCCATTGGTGTGCGTCCAGGCAGAGGGCGGCGACGCCCGGCGTGTCTCTGGTGACCATCCACTGGCCCAAATGGCCAACCCGAATGTTCAATCCGTTGCCAACGCCTTGAGGGCCGCTGAGCGAGCCCGCAAGGAGCAGGGCTCCGACGACATTCAGTTCGTGAGACAGGCTATGCGCAGCTTCGACCGTCAGGTGACAATGGCAAGAATGGTTCAGCTGATCGAAGAGAGCCGATGAGCTCGCTCGAAGATCTGGTCACGTCGACGCCCGGCTTCGACCGCGCATTCATACTCCTTGGTGGAGTGACCGAGAAGGGCTACGACTCCGCAGTCGGCCGAGCCAAAACTTGGAGCAGCTCAGGAGAGAAGGTCATCTGGTTCGACGGATGGTCACCTGGAGCCAACGGACCAATACTGATGGAACAAGGGTTGATCGTGGTTCGGTACAGCGCAGCCGAGAGGAATCGACTGCCTGTCCGGGCGCAGGTCAAAGCGGAGAATCGTTCAGCCAGCCGCGGGGACCCATGGGCGTTCTGGGCGAAGATGATCCGCAAGCTGAACACGGCGACACGAGGCTACTTCAGTTGGCGGCTCATATCGGGCCAGGTCCGAGCCCTCCAGTCTCTTGTCGAGCCCGGCATGGTTGTCTACTGCGATGACCACGCGGCAACCGCGGCCTGGCACGCTGCCCGGATCTGGCCGAATGCTCCAATCGCAAGGGCGTGACCAGATGCATGTGAATCTCGTGACACCTTGGTATCCCGGCCGACACTCGGTCTACTCCGGAATCTTCGTTCAGAAAAGCGTCGAAGCTGTTCGCTCTCGAGGCGTGATCGTCGACGTGGAGGTCCCGACGATCTACCCGGCACCGGGCGGGCCCATACCGGAGAACATCCACGAATCGATGGCCTTCCTGGGACGCGAGGACCCCGAAGCCGTCTATGACGACCAGAACGGTGCGCGCTGGATCCCGGCACCGGTCCCGGCGCGCTCGGGACAGATGGGACGGGCCCGAGCATTCGCCACGGCGATCGAGTTGAAGCGGCGCATACTCCCGCCGAGAGGAGAGCTGACGCATGCCCACCTCGGTGTCCCTACGGCGTGGGCCGCCGTGCGCCTTGGTGATAGCCCTCTCGTGATCACCGAACATCAATCGACACTCCAAGAGATCCTGCGCCATCCCGAGTCGAGATCGGCATATCGCGAGGCGCTCGAAGCATCGTCGGCATTCATCTGCGTATCCAGCTTCCTGCGCGACCTCCTGATCGAAGCGTTCGGCAGTCTGGCTCGTGACAAAATCGACGTGATCCCG
>QQVI01000217.1 GCA_003388545.1 Actinomycetota bacterium | reverse complement strand
CGTCAGGTCGTACGAGCGGGGCGAGAGGGTCTATGAGGCGATGCTGGCACGGGGCTACACCGGGGAGATGCCGACCGTGCGCGGCGCAGCCGCCACGCGTCGAGACTGGATCATCTCGTTGTCGGTACCGATCTCCTCATGGATCGTGGCAATCGTCTCGGTGATCGTGACATGAGCGCTGTCGTCGAAGTCAGCGACCTTCACTTTGTCTATCCGGACGGCCAGGTCGCTCTCGCCGGGCTCTCCCTGACCGTCGACCGGGGTGAGCGACTCGCTGTTCTCGGTCCCAACGGTGCCGGGAAGACGACCCTCGCCCACCACCTGAATGGCATTCGACGGGCTGAGCGCGGGTCCATCAAGATCGATGGAGAAACTCTCAATGACGCCACCCTCCCCGAGATCCGTAGAAAAGTGGGTCTGGTCTTCCAAAACCCCGATGATCAGCTGTTCATGCCAACTGTCGAGGAAGACGTCGGATTCGGCCCGGCGAATCTCGGAATGGAGGGCGAAGAGCTCGAGGGAGCCGTCACTCGTGCCCTCACCTCTGTCGGCGCAACCGGACTCGAGCGCAGAGCTCCGCACCATCTGAGCGGAGGCGAGCGACGCCGGGTGTCTCTGGCAACAGTTCTGGCCATGAGCCCGTCTGTCCTTGTACTCGACGAGCCGACTGCAGGTTTGGACCCGGCGGGGAGACGGGAGCTGATCGAGGTCCTCCAATCACTTCCGATGGCCCAGGTCGTGATAACTCACGACCTTCCCTTCGCTCTCGAGCTGTGCGAGAGGTCCGTGATCATGAATGAAGGGCGAATCGTGGCCGACGGAGCGACCCGCGAACTGCTCGCGAACGACGAGCTGCTTGCGAAGAACCGGCTCGAGATGCCATACCGTCTCTGATTCAGCCGGCGACCACTGCCCCCAGCTCTTCGATCAAAGCCACCTTCGTGGTCTCATCGAGGAAGGACGACGTGATCGACATCCGGGCCAGGTCTGCTAGTTCTCCGACGCCAAAATCGAGTACTTCGACCAACTGCTCGTAGTTGTCGCCGACATAGCCGCCAAAGTAGGCGGGATCGTCCGAGTTGACCGACACTTGCAGCCCGGCGTCCAGCATGGCCGGAAGAGGATGGTCGGCGAGCTGATCGACGACATGTAGCGCAACGTTGGAGAGCGGGCACACGGTGAGTGGTATTTGCTCACGAACGAGGCGTTCGACAAGGGCGGGTTTCTCGAGGCTCCGAACTCCGTGGTCGACTCTCTCGACGCCAAGTACGTCGAGAGCGGATTCCACGTACTCGGGCGGTCCTTCCTCGCCGGCGTGGGCGACGGCACGAAGCCCGAGAGTCCGGGCCGCTTTGTAGGCGTCCTCGAAGAGAACCGGGGGCCGACCCCGCTCAGAAGAGTCGAGCCCTACGGCTATGACGCCATCGAGATGAGGCTCTGCCTCATGCAGGGTCTTGACTGCATCCTCCCCGGAGAGATGTCTGAGGAAGCACAGGATCAGGGCTGAGCTCACCCCATTGCTCTTGGCTGCGTCTTCCATGGCCGACCTGAAGCCTTCCATGAACACCTCAAAGCCGATGCCGCGCTCGGTATGGGTCTGGGGATCAAAGAAGATCTCCGCCCTCCGAACACCGTCGGCTGCGGCGCGGTCGAGGTAAGCCGACATGAGGGAATGAAAATCCTCGGGGGTCTGGAGGACCGCCGCCCCCTGGTAGTAGATGTCGAGGAATGACTGAAGGTCGGTGAATTTGTAGGCAGCGTGAACCTCGTCCACGGTAGAGAATGGCAGCTCGTAGCCGTTTCGACCTGCCAGTTGGAACATGAGCTCGGGCTCCAACGTGCCTTCGATGTGAACGTGCAGCTCGGCCTTGGGAAGTCTGTTGATCAGCTCTCGCATCCGCCCGATTCTCTCATCCGATAGCAATGTCCTGGGGACGAACCGGGACTCGTGTGACGGGACGTCCGGTGGCATCGCGGATTGCAGCAGCGACGGCAGCTGTCGAGGAGATCGTCGGAGGCTCCCCGACACCCTTCGCCCCGAAAGGCCCCCAGGACCCGTCCTCCTCGATGAGAAGTGCTTCCACGTCTGGTGCGTCGAGGATCGTGGGAAGAAGGTAGTCGGTGAAGTTCGGGTTCTTGATGACGCCGCCCTCGATCACGAGCTCCTCCATGATCGCCAGCCCGACGCCTTGCATTATCCCGCCTTCTATCTGCCCGCGGATCGATTCGGGGTTGAGTGCTCTGCCGACATCCTGGGACGTGTCCACCCTGTGCACCTTCACGAGCCCGAGATCGGGGTCGACGTCGACCACAGCCCTGTGACCGGCGACGGCGAAGTCGGCATGAACCACGCCCTGCCCGTCTTCATCCGGGGCATAAGTCGGCGGGTGGCGGAACGTGACCGTTTCCTCCCAGCCGGCCTCGGCGAGCTCCTCGATGCCAACCACCAACTCACCGCCACGCCACACTCCGCTGTCGTTGAGGTCGTCGCCTCCGTGAGCATCGAGAATTCGCTGTCGCAACTTCGTCGCCGCCTCCAGGGTTGCTCCGCCCGAAACCTGCGTCTGACGTGAGGCCGACGTGGAGCCAGCCGACTCGATCCGGGACGTGTCGACGTGTTTCACCACCGCCCTGCTCAGGCCCAGCCCGGAACGAGCTATCTGGGCGAGGACACTCACCAGGCCCTGACCGACTTCGATCGCGGCGGTCTCGACGATCGCACCTTCCTCGGTGAGGCGGACCCGTGCCTGCGCGAAGTCGTCGAAGCCTTCGCTGAAACCGAGATTCTTGAGGCCGAGCGCATAACCCACGCCCCTCTTGACATCACCTGGCTCCGTGGTGAGCCCGGTCCCGCCTGGCAGCTGCGTCACATCGTCGGGAGGACCGTCGTCCATGATCGGCATGGCTTCGAGGGAGTCGATGACCTCTCGCGTCGGTAGCGGCGTCTCGATCAGTTGTCCCGTGGTGGGCATGTGGTCGCCCGTCGTGAGCGCATTCATCCTTCTCAGCTCGAGGGGATGGATGCCCAACTCCGTGGCCAGCTTGTCCATCTGCGCCTCATGGGCGAAACAGACCTGCACTGCGCCAAAGCCACGCATGGCGCCGCAGGGCGGGTTGTTCGTGCGCACTCCAACTCCGTCCACCGAGACGGAGTCGCACCGGTAAGGGCCGACGGAGAAATAGCAGGCGTTGGCGAGGACCGCCGCCGTCGTCGACGCATATGCACCGCCATCGATGACGACGCGCGCCTCGACCCTGATCAGAGTCCCATCCCTGTTGGCGTGATGGCGATACCACATGCGGGCGGGGTGTCTGTGCACATGGCCGGTGAACGACTCGGAACGCTGATAGACCATCTTCACGGGCTTGCCCGTGTACAGAGCGAGCAAGCAGAGGTGAATGTGGAGATTCACATCCTCACGGGCGCCGAATGCTCCACCGATGCCTGTTGGATGGGCGCGCACCTGATCGGGACGCAGACCAAGGGAGGCAACCACCTGCTCCTGGTCGACGTGGACGAATTGGGAGGTTGCATAGAGGTCCACCCCACCATTCCCATCCGGGATTGCCAGGCCGGCCTCGGTGCCCAATGGCGCTTGGTCTTGCATGCCAACCTCGTAGTAGCCATCGACCACGACCTCGCCCTGAACCTCCTGATCGCCGCGGCGGATGCGCATTCGTCGGAAGGTGTCGTCGCGTCGCTCGGCCTCGTCGCCATCGACGTTGGGCTCCAGGACCTCGTATTCGACTCGCACCGCGGCTGCAGCCAATCGAGCCGTCGGTTCGTCTTCGGCCGCGACGATTGCAACAGGCTCGCCCCAGTAGCGAACCTCATCGGATGCAAGAACGGGCTGATCGGGATGTTCCAGGCCGAAAGTTGCCCGGCCCGGCACGTCATCCGCGGTGAGCACGGCATGAACTCCTCCTATGGCCAAAGCCGGCCCCACATCGATCGAGACGATGCGAGCATGCGGATGCGGGCTGCGAGTGGTGGCACCCCAGAGCATCTGGTCGGCGTGGAGGTCTTGGGCGTACTCGAAGGTGCCTTTCAGCTTCGGCACGCCATCGGGTCGGAGCGGTGACTCCCCGACACCGCCCTTTGCCGGCGTGATCCTCGTGGTCGTTTTGGTAGTCATGTGCCCCGCCCGGCCAGCTGCTCGAAGGCTCGGATGATGGCCCCATAGCCAGTGCAGCGGCAGATGTTGCCCGCAAGGGCTTCCTTGATCTCAGACGTCGTGGGGCTCGGGTTCGATTCGAAGAGATCGACTGCGGCCACGACAAATCCGGGTGTGCAGAAGCCGCATTGGACGGCGCCGGCCTCGTGCATCGCCTCTTGCACGGGATGCAGCACATCTGCGCCGGCCACTCCTTCGACGGTCGTGACCTCGGAGCCTTCAACGTCTCCGGCCAGGACAAGACAGGAGCAAACGAGCTCTCCGTCGAGCACGATCGAGCACGACCCGCACTCTCCTTGCTCACATGCGCTCTTCGATCCGGGGAGACCGACCTCGTCGCGCAGCATGTCGAGCAGGCTCAATGGACCGGTGACTCTCGCTGTCGTCTCCTCACCGTTCAGCTTGAAAGACACGATCATCGCAAGCACCTCTCCAGGAGACGACGCGCCAGCACTCCCGATGAGTGCCTCCGGTATTGCTCTGTAGACCTGTGGTCGGTGATGGGCGTCACCTCTTCTGACACCAGTCTCGCAAACTCACGCAGGTCCTCTTCACCGGGTGAAGCAACGGAGGAGATCAACTCCTCAGCGCGTCTTGCTCGAATCGTCGTCGGAGCCACCGAGCCGAGAGCAACTCTCGTCTCACCGTCTTCGGCTCGCGTCACCACACAGTACACAGTGGCAATGACCATCGCATTCCTGACGCCGATTTTGGCGAACTCCTGACGATCGGGAAGCGCCTCGGGCAGTTGGATTGCAGAAATCAGCTCGTCGGGCCGCCGCGCAGTCTTCTTGACGCCGATGAAGAAGTCGTCCCATCTCAGGGTTCTGCGTCCCGACTCCGATGCCAGCTCGATCGAGGCGTCCACTGCCGCAAGAAAGGGAAGACCGTCGCCGGCCGGGCTGGCGGTCCCGACATTGCCGCCCAGCGTCCCTGCGTTTCTGATTTGGGGCGATCCCACCGTGCGAGCCGCCTGGGCAAGTGCGCGAGGCCCGTCTCTCTCGAGTCTCCTCCAGGTGACGCCCGCGCCAATTCGGCCGCCTTCCCACTGCGCGAGCTCTTCGACTCTGCGCAGGGCGACCACGTTCTCGGGGCGGGTATGGCCGAAGTTGACCTCAACCATGAGGTCGGTGCCTCCGGCGAGGGCAGTGGCACCCTCTCCCATGGCAGCTACAGCTTCTCCCAAGGTCGTCGGATGAGCGACGTTCACGTGGGCAAGTTACCTGATCAGGTCGAGGCTGAGCCGGTTGTGCTGTTCTATGAGGCCGGCGGTGTCGATGCCGACCACGTCTCCGGCCTCCACCAGAGGCTCGCCTCCGACCCACGAATGATCTATCCGGCCCGGGCCGCACATGACGACAGCCGCCACCGGATCGTGGAGGGCTCCCGAGAACTCGATGCGCCCCAAATCGATGGCGATCATGTCGGCCGCATAACCCGGAGCCAGGATCCCGATGTCGTCACGAGCCAGAACTTCCGCACCCCCGACCGTGGCAAGTTGGAGCATTTGACGGGCCGTCACCTGGTCTCCCTCGCCTATCCCTGGAGCCACCGCAAGCCGGTTCAGAAGGAAAGCCTGACGCACTTCGGCAAGCATCGCCGACGTGTCATTGGAGGCCGACCCGTCGACTCCGAGCCCAACCCGAACACCTGCCTTCAGATAGCGGTTCACCGGCGCGAGGCCACTGGCCAGACGCATGTTGGACGTGGGGCAATGGGCGACGCCTGTGCCGCCGGTAGCCATGCGCTCCACTTCATCCGGCGCCACGTGAACGGCGTGGGCGTACCAAACGTCATCACCCACCCAGTCGACGCTCTCCATGTACGCGACGGGTCGCTTGCCAAATCTCTCCAGACAGAACTCCTCTTCGTCCTCGGTCTCGGCCAGGTGGGTGTGCAGGCCAACCGAGAGCTCGCGAGCGAGGGCTGCGGACTCCCTCATCAGATCGCCCGTGACCGAAAAGGGAGAGCAAGGGGCCAGGACGATCCGGGTCGTGGCGCCACGGCTCGAATCGTGATGACGGGAGACTGCGTCCTGGCTCTTGTCGAGTATCACGTCTTCTGACTCGACGACCGAGTCGGGGGGGAG
>QQVI01000204.1 GCA_003388545.1 Actinomycetota bacterium | reverse complement strand
GTCGATGCGCGGCTCGAGCCGATTCTGGACCTCTCGGAGCTCGGTTATGTCGGCGATCGTCACCATCACGTTTGCGTAGTCCGGCGTCGGGCCGCTCGAGGGAGCATGCCAGCGGACGTTGAGGTGGCGGGGGAGCCCATCCGGGTCAAGTGTCTCGACCGATTGCTCCAGTGAGCTATTGCCCTCCCAGACGGCGACGAGGGTTTCGATGAATGTGGCATGAGTTGGCTCGGTCAGCCGATCGAGGAGAGTGAGCTGGCCTTCGCTTGTCTCGAGATGACCCTGTAGCTCGCGCGCTGCCGGGTTGGCGTCGATGATCCGCACAGTGCCGAGAATCCGTCTCAGCTCCTCGGGTGAGTCTTCGAGGTATTTGCGGATGTCGCTGACGCCCATTGCCCGCAGCTGCGCAAAGGCCTCGACGACTCCCGAGTGGTCTTCGCGCTGTATCGCAATCGGAGCCTGCTCGAACAGCTGGCGGAACCTCATCTCGCTCCTGGCGAGCGCCACTTCGGCATTGCGTCTCACCGTGACGTCCTCGACCATCGATACAAAGAGGCGGCCATGCGCCCCGCCGTCGATCAGCGCCGTGTTGGTACGGCACCAACGTTCATCGGGGCCGTTGGCGCGCAGCTCGGCCTGGACAGACTTCCGGCCGGCCATCAGCTCCTTGAGCAGGAGCTCGTTGCGGGCACGATCGTCGGGATGGACCAACTCCCGTGCGTCTGTTCCCTCGAGTTCCTCGTCGTCGGCCAATCCGATGATCCGGCGGATCGCCGGGTTGACCGAGATGATCCTGCCGTCGAGGTCGGCGATCAAGACGCCGACTCCGGCTTGTTGAAATGTGGCCTGATATCGGGCTTCGGCGAACGCGAGCTCTGCCCGCGCTTTCTCCCGCTCCCGACGCAGTGCCTCGGGACGTGCGGCGAGGACGAAGGTTGCTGCGCCGGCCAGGATCGCGACGACGATTCCGGCTCCCCAGATGTACCAGGATGCCGGTGCGGCGGTCGGCCAACCGTCGCTGGGTCGCACGGCTATCTCCCAGACCGTATCGGTGGCGCCAACCCGGAATTCCCTCTTCACCGGGTCGTTCTCGAAAGCAACTTCCTCACCGATGATCACCTCACCCATGTCGGGGAGTCGGGCGCCGGCCAACGTCTCTCCGTCCATTCGATCCAACTGAGTCAGTTCTGCGATCGATGGCCAATCGAGCAGGATTGCCGCCATACCCCAGTAGGACCCGTCCTCGTTATAGACGGGGCGTCTCACCAGGACACCCAACCCACCTTGAACGAGCTCGACCGGGCCCTGAATCACGGTGGTGCCGTCTTCGATGGCGGGCAGGAGAAGGGCCCGGCGATCGGGATCAGCCAGCAAGTCGAGGTTCATCGCCGCTTCGTTTCCTTCGAGAGGATGGATGTACTTGATGGTCGAGCCCGGTGCCAGCTGGACGGCCCTGATGGTCTCGCCAGAGTCGACTAAGGCCTCGGCGAAGGTCGGGAAGTCGTCGCGCAAGTGCTTCGGGTCGTCCTTTCCGAGCTCCACGAAAGCGGCGAGCGTGTTGACTGCCGCCGACTCGCGGGCGATCACGTCGCTCACATCTCTCGCCAGGGCATCGGCTTCTGCTGAGATCTCTGAGCGGATGCTGGAGACGTGAGCTTCACGGGCAAATGCGTCGGTGATCGCGGTGATCGCGAGTATGAGTAGGAAAACTGCGCTGGCTAGGTACTTTGGCTTCACACCGGGATCGTTCGACGTCACTAAAGGATCGGCCGGATTGGCCTGAAACTTGATGTGCGATCAGGTCAGCGCCTGGGTATGTGAACCTCGATCATCGGGGCTTCTCTGATGAGGCGATCGAGCCCTGCTTGAGACGAGTACCACTTCGTCTCGGCCCGGGTGAATACCTCGAGACGGGTTGTCCTGTCGGAGACGATCGAGGCTGTCGCCTCTATGTCCCTCCCTTCGACGTGGACTATGACCTTCGGGTTGGCTTTCACGTTGGCCATCCAGTCGCGCCGCCCCGGAGTTCCGGTGATTATGAATCTGTCACCGACGTGAAACCACCAGATTTCGATCCGGCGGGGCTCACCAGTCCTCCGCCCGTAAGTTGTCAGGTCGATGGTTCGGATGGAGGCGAGTTTCTCGATCTCGGTCGGGGTCACGGCTCCAACAGTACAAATCCGGCAGTGGAACCACCTGCGCGTGGGGAGACCGCCGAGGCGGTCTCCCCACATCTCCCCTCCGTCAGACAGCTATCGGTATTTGGCCGTCTAATTCTTGAATTTGAAGTCGGCGGGATCGGTCAGCTCGGCAGCTTGCTGGTAGTGCAGCTGATCGGCCTTGTCCGTTGTGGCGCCGGGTTGAGTCGCCGTGTTCTCGACAGGGCTCACTCGACCTTTGTGGGTCTGAGTTCCGGTCCCAGCGAGGAACGGCTTGGTGGTCGAGATGCCCACGACTCCGATGTCGGCCTTGTTCAGCTCGTCCAACTCTGCGAAGTACCTGTCCTGGTACTGCAGGTGCAGGACGTCTGCCGAAGCAGCTACGGCTTGGGCCTCAGGCGTGCTCGGCGACGGGACCTCGTTGGTGACGGCCATGACGACGCCAGCTGCGATCACGGCGGCTGCCGTTGCCGAAGCGACTATCCGGGCCAGTCCCTTGAGGTCGAATCCGGCCTCGTTTCTCTGTAGAACAGTCATTTTCTCCCTCTCACTACTTGTGCGTCACCGGGTCGGTGACACCGGAGAGAGCGTCGGGGGTCGCTCGTGATACGCGATTCGCGTGGTCTAATCATCAAATATGGACAGGGTCACCGTCGAGTGGTTGCTGGAGGGCGACCCGGCGATTGCGTGGCAGGTCGAGCGAGATCTGCTCGATGCTCAGGAGAGCGATTGGAGAGCGACTCAATCTCGGGTCGTAATCGAGGGTTGGGGGGCGCGGTTGTTGGCAGAGCGAGCCGACACTGGGAGGTGGACCACCGGGCTCTATTCGCCGAAATGGACCTCAACCACCTACTCACTCCTCCAGCTATGGCGGATGGGCTTGCCACGAGACAACGCCTCCGCCGTCGCGTCGACCGAGCTGCTTCTCGATGAGAAGGTATGGCTGTTCGGCGACAAGAAGCCACATTGGGAGGCTTGCGTGGCCGGATTCGGGCTATCACTCTCGAGTTGGTTCACGGTGGACGACACACGTCGTCAAAGGCTGGTCGGTGAGATTCTCGACCACCAGTTGGCCGATGGGGGTTGGAACTGCCGGTCGGTTCGCACTGGATCGAAACATGGGTCATTTCACACGACGATGAACGTGCTCGAAGGTCTTCGTGAATACGTTCTCAGTGGCGGTTCGCGGGCTGATGAGGTCGCACGGGCCGAGGCCCTAGGTCGGGAGTTCTTCGCCGCGCATCATCTGTACCGGTCGCATCGCACAGGGAAGATTCCGGATCAGCGGATGGCAAGGATGCCCTTTCCGCCCCGCTGGCACCACGACATCCTGAGGGGCCTGGACTACTTTCGGGCCGCTGGAGCTGCCCCGGATGAGCGGCTCCAGGATCCCGTCGATGTGGTCCTCGGCTATCAGAGGAAGGATGGCAGGTGGCCGATCCATCAGAACTACTCGGGCAAGGTGTGGTTCGACATGGAGTCCGGGCGCCAGCCCAGTCGATGGAACACCATGCGAGCCATGCGGGTGCTCCGCTGGTGGGATGGCTCGAGCTAGATATCTCGAGAGCTTCCGTCTTCAGTCACAAGACGGGTGCGTGATGAAATGAGATGCGCATCGAGGTTGTGTGCCATCGAGGAGATCAGCTGGTCCATCACGCGATCGTGTGCCCAGACAAATACCGGCTGAGCCAACGGTGCAAGCAGGTTCATCCAACGTTTGGTGGTGGTCACCTGCCAGTCGAATCTGACAGTCGTAGTCCCGTCGTCCGGTGTCAGATGGTACGTGCCGGTTCCCTCGAGGTCTCCGCTGACTATTGAGTGGAGTCGTTCCGGACGCTCGACCTCGACGACTTCGGCCACGAATTCCATCCGATAGATGAGAGGGCTGCGGATCCGATACCAAGCGCGGCGACCTACTCCATCTTCATCGCCCGACTCGAGCAGTGTCGACTGCAGCGACCTCGGACCCTCTGCATCGTCAGGGTGGACCAAGAGATCGAAGACACGATCGATCCGCGCCTCGAGAGCCCACTCACTTTCGAATTGGTAAGAAGTGCTTCTACCGCCCACCAGGAAAATATTGCAGATTGCGGCGATTACTCCCGTCGACGGTTGAGGTCGAGTCGGATTGGGTCGCGATCTATATGGCTGCGAAAAGCAAGAAGACGGCCGACACAGCCACGCCAACGAATGCGGCGGTGACGAACGTCCTGACCATACGTCCGATCTCGGACGTCCTGGAGGTGGTGGCAAACACATCGCCTCCACCCTGGGCTCTCAGATAGCTCATGTAGGAGAGAGCTTCGAAGGCTCCTGCTGATACGTCGTTCCTTCTCGAGCTAGAAGCTTCTGTCGTCATGCCAGTTCCCCCTTTCAACGGGCTCCTCCTCGGTCAACACGGGAGGATCGTCCGTCATCCGCTCGGCCCCCGGACCTGCCGGTCTCGATCCGGTTGGGTACTCCTCACCGGTAGGGCCTTCGCCGTCTTCTTCCGACTCTCGTTCGTGCCCCTCGAGTGTTTCCGGTTTGCCCGGAAACCCCTGTTTCGCCAACAAGAATCCGATAGGCGCGAGTATCACAAGTGTGATGAGCACTGCGATGACGATGTCGGTCATGGCCGGGGCTTACCCGGGTATCACAAGGCCAAACCTCTCGCTTCGCGTCTGGGGGTCTTTTCGGTGCCTCGCCCTCACTGACTCTTTTGCAGGACGAATTCCCTCCCATCCGGGTCCCTCACCGTTTGCAGTGAAGTCCCCCAATGCGTTTCGATAGCGTCGCCGACCTTCTCGACCTCGGGCGGCAAATCAAGGTCGTCAACTCCCAGGTAGACGCCCACCGCCAGAGGAGTCTCCGGCGAGACCTCTTCCAGGAACACCCCGGGACCACCGGCCTTCGGCTGCAGCCTTCCGGATGTGCCCAGGTCGAGCACGAGCTCGAAGCCAAGGCTCTGCCAGAACCTGGCGCTCTTCCCGAAGTTCCGCGTCTCCAGGTACACGTAGTCGATTCGCTCAACTGTCATGGCTTCCTCTCCTATCGGGGATGATGCCCTCATCCGCCAGCGTGTCGAGATGGCTTTGAATCGCATCGGCGACCATGGCAGAGAGGGACTGTTCGGTTTCGATTGCCGCATGTTTGAGGCGACGAATCAGCTCTTCTTCGAGATAAACCTTGAACTGTCGGGTCACGCCCTTCACAAGTAGTACTATAGTACCAAAGGACCCAAATCACAAAGAGGCTTCTGGTCGAAATCGAACCGATTGCCGCCTGCGGAAAACCGCTCAGGGGGAAGACAAAACCGGGGGAGCGAGCGACGTGTGACGTAGGATTTTCATCGTGACGGGCAAGGAACTCCTCAACTACTGCTTGGAGAAGCCGGGAGCCTGGCGGGACGAGCCCTGGGAAGACGACGTCGTTGCAAAAGTCGATCGCAAGATTTTCGCATTCGTGGACGATTCGGGTGTGGGGGTCAAATGCGGTAGCTCCCGGGAAGAGGCCGACGAATGGCTGGCTCGTTTTCCCCACGACGCAAAGGTCATGCCGTACATCGGGAGGTCGGGGTGGAATGTCCTCGCCGTCAATGGCGCCATACCCGACCAGGAGGTGCTGGACGCCATAGACGAGTCATACTTCCGGGTCGTTGAGAAGTTGCCCAAGAGCCGACGCCCGTCCGGCTGGGACAAAGGCCTTCCTGACTAGCGAGCCCTGCGGGTCGTCCTGTTCCAGGTGAAGGCAAGCAAGGCGGCGATAAGGAAGACACCCAACACTCCCCACAACCCCGGGGCGTAGCTGTCGGTCAGGTCGACGGACCAGCCGAAAGCGGGTGGCCCGAGCCCGTAGCCCGCCAGGAAAACGAGAAGGACCACACCGGAGGCCCCGCCGGCCCGGGTGTGACCGGCATAAGCCATCACGGCCAGCATCCCGACCGAGTTCCATGCGGTGGCCGAAGCGCCGATACCGAGTGCGCCGACCCAGAGGAGCCACGACCCGGCCTGCGGTGCGAGCAACAGAGTCCCGGCAAAGAAGACCGAGAGGAGGGCGATCTGGGTCAGTGAGCGGATGTACGTCGCATCCTTTTCGGCGTGTCGCGCCCAAAGAATTCGGGAGAACACGGCTACCAGACCAGAAAAGCCGGCG
>QQVI01000172.1 GCA_003388545.1 Actinomycetota bacterium | reverse complement strand
TGTCCTCATCTCGATGGGTGAGACTCGTGTGCTCTGCACAGCGTCCGTAGAGAGCGAGGTGCCTCGTTGGATGAAGGACAGCGGCAAGGGGTGGGTGACAGCCGAGTACGGGATGCTGCCCGGCTCATCTCCGCAAAGAGTGCGTCGCGACCATGTCTCTGGTGGTCGGGCCAAGGAGATCTCCCGCCTCATCGGAAGGTCGCTCCGCGCCGCCGTCAACCTCTCGAAGATGCCCGACATCATGATCCGCGTCGACTGCGACGTGATACAGGCCGACGGAGGCACGCGCACCGCCGCAGTGACCGGTGGGTGGATCGCGCTCCATCAGGCCCTCGAGCATGCCGTTGATCGAGGGCTGATCGATGAGCTGCCGGTCGTCGACGAGATCGCCGCGATATCCGTCGGGATCGTCGATGGTGAGCCTCGGCTCGACCTCGACTACGACCTCGACGTCGCTGCTGAAGTCGACATGAACGTCGTCATGTCAGGCCGTGGCCTGTTCATCGAGGTCCAGGGCACCGCCGAGCAAGCACCTTTCACCAGAGAGGAGCTCGACACTCTGCTTGATTTGGCCGGGCGAGGAATCTCCGAGCTTCACGAGCTGCAACGGGAGGCAGTCAAGCCGTGATTGCGCGTCTCGTGATCGCCTCGAAGAACGAGGACAAGATCGCCGAGATCGAATCGGTCCTGCTCGAGGCCGGATTGGCCGACTCGGTGGTGCGGGGCCTCGAATGGGACGACGTCGAGGAGACCGGCGCGACTCTGGAGGAGAACGCCTTGCTCAAAGCTGCATCGGTCGCCGAAGCCACGGGACTACCCGCGCTGGGTGACGACACAGGACTCGAAGTCGACGCCCTTGGCGGCCGGCCCGGCGTCTACACCGCTCGATATGCAGGCAATGGGGCCAGCTATGAGGACAACTACCGGAAACTCCTCGAAGAGCTCGAGGGTGAGGCCGAGCGGTCGGCACGTTTCCGGACGGTCGTAGCCCTGGCATTTCCGGATGGGTCGAACATCCTTGCGTCAGGGCAAATCGACGGCGTGATCGCAAGCGAGCCCAGGGGGGTCGGGGGGTTTGGATACGACCCGGTATTCGAAGTCGATGGCCGGACCTTCGCGGAGATCCCGGCATCTGAGAAGAATCAGATGTCACACCGTGGCCGTGCCCTTCGCTCATTGATTCGAGAAGTCGGTCTCTGATGCCAAACAGGTCGCAGGTCGTCATCATTGGCGCAGGCTTCGCCGGGCTAAATGCCGCGAAGAGCCTGAAGAACGTAGACGTCGACGTAACCATCGTTGATCGCCGCAACTTCCACCTCTTTCAGCCCCTTCTGTATCAGGTGGCGTCGGCGGCCCTGAATCCAAGCGACATCGCCTATCCGATCAGGTCGGTCTTCCGGGGCCAGGCAAATGTTCGCCAGATTCTCCTTGGTGATGTGGTCGGAATCGATCTAGAGCAACGGAAGATCTCACTGAACGACGGCTCGAGGGTGAGCTTCGACTACCTGATCGTGGCGACAGGTGCCACCCATTCGTACTTCGGCAATGAGCAATTCGAGGAGCACGCCCCAGGTCTGAAGACGATCGAGGATGCCCTCTACATCAGGCGTCGGATCCTCTCGGTCTTCGAGAAGGCCGAGAAGAACCCGGAAGCGGCGGAGGAGTTGCTCACGTTCGTCGTCGTCGGCGCGGGTCCGACCGGCGTCGAGATGGCGGGGGCCATCACCGAGATCGCCATCCATTCGATGGAGCACGAGTTCAAGAACATCGACCCGAAGTCGGCAAGGGTGATCCTCGTGGAAGGGGCACCGTATGTGCTTCCGGTCTATCCCGAGTCGCTATCGGAGAAGGCGAAGGCCCAATTGGAGAGCCTGGGTGTCGAGGTGATCACGGATTCGCTCGTCGAGGTCATCGATGACACCGGAGTGACACTCAAGGACGGAACCAGGATCGAGTCCGAGACTGTTCTGTGGGCTGCCGGGGTGAAGGCTTCGCCGCTGGGGCAAGCGCTTGGCGTCGAGCTGGACAAGACCGGTCGGGTGATCGTTGAAGACGATCTTTCCGTGCCGGGGCATCGGAATGTCTTCGTTCTCGGGGATCTGGCCAAACTCGACGACGTCCCGGGCGTGGCTCCGGCCGCCATGCAGATGGGGAGACACGCGGCGAAGCTGATCCGATCCGACCTCAACGGTAAGCCCAGGAAGCCGTTCCGCTACAAAGACAAGGGCTCGCTCGCCACCATTGGCCGTGCCCGGGGTGTCGCCGACTTC
Organism: Actinomycetota bacterium; assembly: GCA_003388545.1. GTDB lineage: Bacteria > Actinomycetota > Acidimicrobiia > Spongiisociales > ZC4RG35 > MA-ANB-1. The sequence continues at coordinate 4,074 of QQVI01000172.1, read as the reverse complement.
GGCACGATCAAGTTCTCTGGGTTCCTAGCCTGGTTCTCCTGGCTGGCGATCCACATCTGGTATCTGATCGGGTTCAGGAACAAGCTCGTCGTGCTGATTTCCTGGGCGTGGGCCTACATCTCGTTCCGTAGGGGGGCGCGCATTATCACGGGTCAGCCCCGGCCGGATTGATCTGACCCTCAGAACGGTCAGGCTCTCCTTACCGGTCGAAGCAGACTTCACCGGTCACTGAGAACCTGGCAGTGGCGGTCGCCAGGTTGGCGATTCCCGTCCATTGCATCCCGCCGGTCCCGCCTTGCCTGATGTCGACCGGTGAGTCGAACGACTGGAGGTCACCACCGATCGGGACTGGCGAGGAGTGCTCCACCACAACGAGCGTGCCCTCGTCGAAGAAGAACACGAAACGGATGTCAGCCGAGTCGGGTCCGGTAGGACGGAACCCTGTTGAGAAGAATTCGACGTTCTGTTCCGAGCCGTCGACGAGCAGTCGAGCCGTCCCGACGTTGTTGCCGAAATCGAGAACTGCCCGCCCTTCGATCGATGAGCAGTCCGGCTGTGCTTGGACCGGAAGCGAGATCACCCCGATCAGACCGACCAGCGTGACCATGACTGCGATGCGTTTCATCGCTCAGCTCCCTTGCTAGATCGCGCAAGGCTACTCCTCGGAGCGCCGGCGCGACGTCAGATTCCTGCGAAGCCGCCGTTGGCGTGAATCAACTGACCGTTGACCCAGCCACCGTCCGGAGAGCACAAGAAGGCGACCACGTGCGCAATGTCTCTCCCCGTCCCGAGGCGGCCCAAGGGCGTCGCGCCGGTGATCGCGTCGACGACATCAGGAGTCATCCATCCGGTATCGATCGGACCCGGATTGACGACGTTGCAGCTCACCCCGAGGTCTGATAGCTCCCGTGCGGCCGCGATGACTATCCGATCGAGCGCTCCCTTCGAGGCTCCGTAAGGCAGGTTGTGCGCCGTATGGTCGCTGGTCAACGCCACGATTCGACCTGCACCATGCGGGCCAGGGAATCGGTTAGCAAACTCCTTGATGAGCAACCATGAGGCTCTTGCGTTGACGGCGAAGTGGCGGTCGAAAGACTCGACCGTCGTGTCTCGAATCGAGGAGTCGACAGACTCGGCATGGCTGAGGACCAGGGCCGTCACCGCGCCGAGATCGGCCTCCACATCGTCGATCAACCGGACAGGTACTTCGGGGTCTTCGAGATTCGCCTCGATCGAAATAGCCCTCGCTCCCTGGTCGGCGATCTCAGCGTGAACCTCGCCCAAGTCGGGGTCCGAGCCCCATGGCATTCGCTCGTCGTATGCGCCCCAATGTGAGGTCGCCACGTCCCAGCCATCGGCGGCCAGAGCCACTGCGATCGACGCACCAATGCCCGCCCGCCGCCCAACACCGGTTACCAACGCAACAGGTCGACTCATGCCGGGCGAGATTAGATGGCGGGGAGACCCGAAGTGCTTCCATTTACTTCCTACGGCAGTCGCGGCACATTCGCCTTAATCTGCCGGCCATGGCGACTTCAGAACGTCTCGAGCCTTTCGGCGTCACCATATTCACGGAGATGACCGCGCTTGCCGTCGAGCATGACGCCATCAACCTGGGTCAAGGGTTCCCCAATTGGTCCGGGGCCGGATTCGTGAAGGACGCCGCTGCCCGGTCGCTGGAGGAGGGCAAACACGACCAGTATCCACCATCGGCCGGCATCCCTGAGCTGCGCGGTGCCATAGCCCGAAGATACGGGCCACTACTTGACCGTGATCTCGAGCCCAACATCGAGATCACCGTCACATCGGGTTGCACGGAGGGACTCGCAGCGAGCTTCCTCGGTCTGATCGATCCGGGTGACGAGGTCGTCTTGATAGAGCCCTTCTATGACGCCTACCCCGCCGATGTTGCGCTCGCCGGTGGAGTGCCGAGATTCGTGTCGATGCGTCCACCTGAGTTCCGCCTCGACCCTGATGAATTGCGGGCCACATTCTCCGAGAGGACCAAGGCGATCGTGATCAACACCCCACACAACCCGACAGGTCGAGTCTTCACTCGTGAGGAGCTGCAGGTTGTCGCCGATCTGTGCCACGAGTTCGACGCGATCGTCATAAGCGATGAGGTCTACGAAGAGATGACCTACGGGCGAGAGCATGTCCGGATGGCCACGCTCCCCGGCATGTGGGAGCGCACCATCACTCTCTCATCACTTGGAAAGACCTATTCGCTCACCGGATGGAAGCTCGGCTGGGCGATCGGACCTGGTGAGTTGACCGCCGCTCTCCGGGCTGCTCATCAGTTCCTGACCTTCACGACGCCAACCCCGGTACAGCACGGAGGAGTTGCCGCTCTGGAGGCACCTGAGTCCTTCTATGAGGCTTTGCGAGCCGACTATCAGTCGAAGAGGGATGTGCTCGCACGAGGGCTGTCCGACGTTGGGTTCGATGTGTATTTGCCCGAAGGCACCTACTTCCTGATGGCAGGGTTCGAGAACTTTGGGTTCGACGATGATCGGTCATTCGCGCACCACCTCGTGAGGGAGGCGCGCGTGGCGGTAATCCCACCGAGCGCCTTCTACGCAACTCCTGGTGGCGGTTCGGACTTGGTTCGATTCGCTTTCTGCAAGGACGAGGAGACACTCGAACAAGCGGTCGATCGACTCCGGCGGATATGACTTTGAGGCCGATCGACTCGGGGCGCACTTCAGATTCGGCAGTCCTCGCCCGTTAACGGTTCCGCATCGAAGTGGCTCTTGACCCAGACTCTCCCGCTCGGGTAGGCGACGCTCGTGTAGTCGCTGGCGACAAGTACCTCACCGGTTGTGTTGAGCCAATAACGACGTCGGCGCGCCTAGCTTTGCCCAATGACAATCGACGAGTATCTCGAGACAGCGCCCGAGCCTCATGGGAGCGCTCTCGTCTCACTCCGTGAGCTGTTGCGATCTCTGCTACCCGACGCGAGCGAGGAGATGGCCTACGGGGTCCCGGCGTTCAAGATCGGAGGCAAATCGGTGGCGGGGTACGCTTACTTCAAGGGTCATTGCAGCTACTTCCCGCATTCGGGGTCGGTTCTGCCGGAGATGGCTGAGGATCTCGAAGGCTATGACTGGGACAAGGGGACTCTGAGGTTTCCGCCGGATGCCCATCTTCCGGAATCACTCGTAGAGAAACTGGTCGCTGCAAGGCTGAAGGAGATCGGGGTCGGCTGACCTCGAAGGTGGGTTGTGCGGGCGAGAGGACTTGAACCTCCACGGGATCTCTCCCACAGGGACCTAAACCCTGCGCGTCTGCCAATTCCGCCACACCCGCGTGTCTGAGGATTGTGACACAGAGAAGCCCCTGACGATGTCAGAGGCTTCCTGAGGTCTCGTCGTGGTGACGTCCGTGTGGGCCGCGCGGGAATCGAACCCGCAACCTTAGGCTTAAGAGGCCTCTGCTCTGCCAATTGAGCTAGCGGCCCGATACAAGGTTAGTTTCCAAGCTGGACCTTTAGGAACTCGATCCAGGCCAATGTGGCGTGGAATGCGTTCGCCGACTTCCGAACGCGAACTAGGCAGACTCCGCGCTCGAGGTGGTTCTTTCGATGTCCTGTGCCATCGGGTTTGATGAATGACTTCGTGAAATCCGTCAATGGCAGATCCAACTCTTTGGACCACCAGATCCGTGCCGCCACCTCGTCGTTGTCAGCGTGGAGGTTGATCTTCGCCCTGAACCCTTCGCTTGACCCGTGGTAGCCCGCTGCCCAATTCATGAAGAAGCGCAATGCGTGCGGGTCGGCATTCGCCATACCTAGCTGGCACTGCGTCTTGAAGCCCTCACCCCAATACATGGCTACGCCAGCCGCCCACGTTGGATCGAGGATCAGGTATCGAGCATCGCGAAGAGCCTTCTGCCGGATTCGCTCGATTTCGATTTTTCGCTTTCTTTGCGTGTCGCGGGGGATCCCTGGCACGGGCGCTCGCCGCTTCTTGATCGCCGCGATCTGCTCATTGGTCAGTTTCACGTCGCGACACCATGTCGCGAGTGTTGACTTCTTGACGGGGACCAGCTCCATGATTTCCCCGTAGGAGAGAC
>QQVI01000018.1:3752-6421 GCA_003388545.1 Actinomycetota bacterium | reverse complement strand
GCTCGCTCCCGAGTTCTCGTTGAAGAGCTCTCCGATGGCGGCGACACTTCCGAGAACACCTGAAGTGTCCAGCGGCAGGAAGATCTTCGTCGCCTGACCGTCGGCTATGCCCTGGAGTGCCTCCAGGTAGCGTATGGCGATCAGGTCCGGCGTGGGATCTCCTGTGTGGATTGCTGCGAAGACCCGCTCGATGGCCTGGCCTTCACCTTCGGCCACTGTCAGCCTCTGGTACTTCTCGGCGTCGGCGACCCTCTTGATCGCTTCTGCCTGACCGTCGGCTTCGAGGATGTTCGACTCCTTGACGCCTTCGGCTTTGAGGATGGCGGCTCGTTTGAGACCTTCGGCCTCCGTGACGGCGGCGCGACGGTCTCGCTCGGCTTTCATCTGGCGGTGCATGGCGTCGGTGACGTCCACCGGCGGCTCGATCCTCTGGATCTCGACACGCACGACCCTCACACCCCACTTGTCCGTGGCGTCATCGAGGATCTGGCGGAGCTTGCCGTTGATCAGCTCACGGGAGGTGAGCGCAGAGTCGAGGTCGAGGTCACCCACCACGTTCCTCAGGTTCGTCTGTGCCAGCTTGGTGACGGCGATGATGAAGTTCCCGACGTTGTATTGCAGCTTCACCGGGTCGGTGGCCTCGTAGTAGATGACTGCGTCGACGGTGACGACGACGTTGTCCTTGGTGATGACCTCCTGTGGAGGAACGTCGATCACCTGCTCACGCATGTCCACCTTGGTGAGCCTCTTGACGAAGGGCATGACCCATCGCAGACCGGAGTCGACTGTTCTCTCGTACTTACCGAGGAACTCGATCAGACCCTTTTCGAATGGTCGGACCACTCGAAAACCGGCCGCTGCGACGACAATCAACCCCACCGCCAGGATGGCGAACAGGATTATTGCTGGCTCCATTTACTTTCCTTTCCTTTGCAAAACTGGCTTTATGCCTTTTCGATGGGCTCGACGACAAACCTCGTGCCGCGAACCTCGGTGACGACAATTCGGGTGCCCTTGCTGATGTGCTGGTCGGCAGTTGCACGCCACTCCTCGGCGTCGACCTTGACCATGCCCGACCCTGACATCGGATCGATGTCGTCGAGGACGATCCCGGTGCTGGAAACCCAGCGATTGGCACCGATCACTGGCTGAACGCCCTCGTCCTGGCGGTCGATGAACCTGCGGAGGTACGCCATGGAGACGATGGAAACTCCGAAGAAGACGAGCCACTGGGCAATGACCGGGGCATTCACCCATCCCAGTACTGCCGCCACACTTGCGCCGATGGCGAAGGGAAGCAGGAAGAACCCCGCCGTGAACATCTCTCCGATGCCCATCACCACGGCGAAGATGGTCCAAAGCCATCTCCAAATCTCGTTGTCCACGTCGCTACCTCCTTGTCCGACGAATGCTGCTGCGATCAGCACCGCCACTATCCCTGTTCCGTACATCCACAAATCTCTGCGGTTGGCGCGCCGCCTGGCCGTCGAGCCCGATCGCACTTCCGCCCAGGAAGCAGTGTTGCGCCCACCCCGGTAGGCGATCGCCCAATTCTCGGCGAAATCCCCGGGATTCGCTCCTACCACGTCGACGAGGGTTCTTCCCTCGGCTTCGGCCTCGATGAGATGCTGCTCGAGCTCCTGGCGCATCTCTGTCACCGCGCCTCTGGGGACTCCTGCTTCGAGCCAGTACTGCTCGATTTCGCTGATCGTCAGGCCACGTTCACTCATCAGTGTCTCCGCGGAGGACACTATCGACTGAGTCTCGGAAACCCGTCCAGTCTTCCTTCCATTGAGATAGATTCGTGCGCCCATCTTCTGTCATCCTGTAGTACTTCCTGGCCGGCCCTTCTGAGCTCTGGACCAGATAGCTCTCGATCATCCCCGACTTCTGGAGTCGTGAGAGGAGCGGGTAGATCGAGCCTTCACTTGCCAAATCGAGCCCACGACTCCGCAGCTTCCGGACCATCTCGTAGCCGTAAGACGCTTCCTCTTCGATGATCGACATGAGGCACATGTCGAGCACCCCGTGAAGGAGTTGCGTCCGCCGGTCCTGGTCGGTCCTGCGTCGCTGCCCGGTACTTTTGGGTACCATGCATTACAGGATACCTTATGATGCACGGAAGTCAATGCCGCAAGGCAACGATTCCGTCTTGCTGGCCATCTATCGTCGGTGCGATGACGATCAAGCCGTTCTACGACATGTGGGAGCAGTACAACCGGCGGATGACCGAGGTCATAGGAGCGATGACTGACGAACATCTCGCTGTCGCTCCGGCCGCGGACGGCTGGCCCATTTGGGCAACGGTCGGGCATACGGCCGGAGCCAGGGTCTACTGGCTATGCGTTGTCGTCGGCGAGCCCGGGGCCGAGACCACGCCCTTCGCAGATCCGGCAAACGAGGGGTGGGAAGACGATCTCGATCACCCGCGCACCGCGGCGGAGCTGGTCACCGCCCTCAACAGCACCTGGGCGATCATCAACGACTGTCTGGAGCGTTGGACGCCGAAGATGATGGGGGAGACGATCGTTCGAGACTTCTTGGGGAATCGACAGCTACACAGTCGGAGCTCGATTCTGCAACGCCTGTTCAGCCATGACGCCTATCACGCAGGCGAGCTTTCCCAGACCTTGGGCATCCACGGCCTTCCCCAACTCCACCTGTGGCGA
>QQVI01000018.1:0-3742 GCA_003388545.1 Actinomycetota bacterium | reverse complement strand
CGGGTTGGGACTGAGCGGCGTGAGGCAGTTCAGCCGCTGGTCTTAAGCTGGTCCCGGATCTCGGTGAGGAGGACCACTTCCTCTGATGGTGCCGCCGGCGGCGCCTCCTCTTCCTCGCGCTGCATCCTGTTGTAAGCCTTGACGACCAGGAACATCACGAATGCGACGATCACGAAGTTGATCAGTGCCACCAGGAAGGCACCGATCCGGATGTCGGAGACCACCCACTCGCTGAGGCTGTCGATGGTGAAGATCTTGCCGATGATCGGGTTGACGATGTCCTCTGTGAGGCTGGTGACCACGGCAGAGAAGGCGACACCCATGACGAAGCCGACGGCGATGTCGACGAGGCTGCCCCTGTTGATGAACTCACGAAATTCCTGAATCAAGCTGTTTCTCCTGTGCTGGTGGGGGGCATGATAAGGAGAAACGCCCTGGCCGACCGGTATATGAGGGTTTGGGCCGACGTGCAGAACTTGATATACTTACACTCAGATTTTCTACATGGAAGGTTTTGACCATTGAACCCTGAGAAGCTCACCACCCGCACGCGCGAAGCGCTCCTTGGTGCCACACAACTGGCGAAGGAGCACAACCACTCGAGTGTCGAGCCGGCCCACCTCGGTCTGGCCCTTCTCGCCCAAACCGAGGGCATCGTCTATCCGGCCCTCGACAAGCTTGGTGTCACCCCTGTTGCTTTGCGGCGTGCTCTGGAGTCTGTCCTCGACGCCACCCCCAAGGTGTACGGCGATGCCGAAGTCTCCGGCTCGCGTGCGTTCGGCCGGACGCTCGAGCGCGCCGAGAAGCACCGTGCGACCATGGGCGACGACTATCTCTCCGTCGAGCATCTCTTCCTCGCCCTCGCCGAGGACGACGGTCAGGCCGGGGCGGCGATGCGTGAGCTCGGTATCGACTCGACCGCACTCCTCGACGCCGTCGCCGCGATTCGAGGCAATCGCAAGGTCACCAGCGAGGATCCGGAGGCCACCCTCCAGGCCCTCGAACAGTACGGGCGAGACCTCACCGAGAGCGCTCGTGAGGGCAAGCTAGACCCGGTTATCGGACGTGACGACGAGATCCGTCGCGTGATCCAGGTCCTATCGCGACGCACAAAGAACAATCCCGTCCTGATCGGTGAGCCCGGTGTCGGCAAGACTGCCATCGTCGAAGGGCTGGCCCGCAGGATCGCGGATGGAGATGTTCCGGAGGGTCTCAAGACAAAGCGGATCGTGGCTCTCGACCTCGGCTCGATGCTGGCCGGGGCCAAGTATCGGGGTGAGTTCGAAGAGCGCCTCAAGGCAGTGCTGGACGAGATAAAGGACTCGCAGGGGGAGATCATCACTTTCCTCGACGAGCTGCACACATTGGTTGGTGCCGGAGCCGCCGAAGGCGCCATGGACGCATCGAACATGCTCAAGCCGATGCTCGCTCGTGGCGAGCTTCGCATGATCGGCGCCACCACCCTCGACGAGTACCGCAAGCACATCGAGAAGGACGCCGCGCTGGAGCGGCGTTTCCAGCCAGTGCTGACCGAGCCACCGTCGGTGGAAGACACAATCGGCATCCTCCGTGGCCTCAAGGAGCGTTACGAAGTTCATCACGGCGTGCGCATCACCGATGGTGCCCTCGTGGCTGCTGCCGTGCTTTCGGACCGCTACATCCCGGCTCGCTTTCTCCCGGACAAGGCAATCGACCTCATCGACGAGTCGGCGTCGCGTCTTCGAATCGAGATCGACTCGATGCCTGAAGAGATTGACGAGCTGACCCGGCGCAGGATCCAGCTCGAGATCGAGCGCGAAGCCCTGAAGAAGGAGTCCGATGCGGCCTCCAAAGAACGACTCGAAGGTGTTGACCAGCAGATAGCCGATCTCACCGAGGAGATCGACTCACTCACGGCACGCTGGAACCTCGAGAAAGACGTGATCACCCGCATTCGGAGCTTGAAGCACCAGATCGAGGAGTCCCGCAACGAGGCGGAGCGCGCTGAGCGCGAGGGAGATCTGGCCCGCGCCGCTGAGCTGCGATACGGAAAGCAGAACCAACTCGCTGCCGAGCTCTCCGAGAGCGAAGCCGAGCTCGAGCGTCTCCACGAGAACGGCTCGATGCTCTCAGAGGAGGTCACCGACCAGGACGTTGCCGAAGTCGTCGCCCGCTGGACCGGGATCCCGATCTCCAAGCTGATGGAAGGGGAGACCGAGAAGCTGATCCGGCTCGAGGAGCACCTGCACAAGAGAGTGGTTGGCCAGGATCGCGCCGTCTCCTCGGTGGCAAACGCCATCCGGCGCAACCGTGCCGGGTTGTCGCACCCGCATCGGCCCGTTGGCTCGTTCCTCTTCCTCGGCCCCACCGGCGTGGGAAAAACCGAGCTGGCGCGGGCTTTGGCCGAGTTCATGTTCGATGATGACCGGGCAATGGTTCGCATCGATATGTCGGAGTACATGGAGAAGCACTCCGTGAGCCGGCTCATCGGTGCTCCTCCCGGGTATGTCGGCTACGACGAAGGTGGCCAGCTCACCGAGGCGGTGCGACGTCGCCCCTACTCGGTCGTCCTGCTCGACGAGGTCGAGAAGGCGCATCCTGACGTGTTCAACGTCCTTCTCCAGTTGCTCGATGACGGACGCCTGACTGACGGTCAGGGACGTACGGTCGACTTCACCAACGCTGTGCTGATCATGACTTCGAACCTCGGGTCCGAGCACATCCAGCCCGATCTACCGCAAGAGGCGGTCGAGCACCGAGTCCTCGACGCAGTGCGGTCTCATTTTCGGCCCGAGTTCCTGAACCGGGTCGACGACATGATCGTCTTCGACCGGCTGACCGAGGAAGATCTGCGTCGGATCGTGGAGATCCAACTGGCCGACCTCCGCAAGCGGCTGGAAGCCAGGCGAATCGACCTCGCGCTGTCCGGCGATGCCCTGGACCTGCTCGCCGAGCGTGGCTATGACCCGGTGTATGGGGCACGGCCCCTGAAGCGCCTTCTGCAGACCGAGGTCGCCGATCCGCTGGCCAAAGGTCTTCTCGAGGGCACCTTCGGGGAGGATGAGACCGTCAAGGTCGCTGTGGAACAAGGCGAGCTCACCTTCTCCACCTGACATCATCCCTGCGAGCCCCTCGAATCACATTTGCCGGGATTTCAACGGCCTCAGGTGTAAGACTGAGGGGTTCAGATGAGCGGGCTTCTGTTCCGGTATCTACTGCTGATCGCCGCTGCCGCCATGTCGGGCATCACGGCGTTCAACGTGGTGCCCGCCGAGCATCCCTTGCCACGATCTCCCGCCATGTCGCCAGAGCCCGTCGTTGGATCGGCCATTGGCCCGCAGTCCCCGGCAGGGCCGTTTGTGCCACACCGGGGCCCGGTCGAGCTGCCCGGCATCGCCGACAAGAGGTTGATGCGCAGTCTCGCGGACGTGATGATTCCTGAGGTCGGTGAGGTGACGCTGGCCTTCAGCGGTGACATCCTGATCCATGGCAATGTTCGCAACCGTGCGGCCCTGGGCGACGATCGCTACGACTTCCGCCCGATGTTCGAGGACGTGAAGTCACTCATCCAAAGTGCCGATCTCGCCATTTGCCATCTCGAAGTGCCTCTGACCTCGACCAACAGCGATCTGTCGACCTACCCCCGGTTCAATGCCCCCCACCAGGTGGCCGAGGCGATTGCCTATGCAGGATTCGACGGCTGCTCCACGGCATCCAATCACGCGTTCGACAAGGGAGTCGATGGCCTCAGCGACACTCTCGA
>QQVI01000212.1 GCA_003388545.1 Actinomycetota bacterium | reverse complement strand
CCTTGCGTTTGCGATGTTTGAGAATCCCTGCCGCCTCCTCGATGACGGCTCGATGGTCCTCAGGGGTCGCGTTGAGCACCCTGTCTACCTGGCCCTGGCCGATTATCACGTGCTGATGACGCCCGACACCCGAGTCGGAGAGAAGCTCCTGGATATCCAGGAGCCGGCACGGGTCGCCGTTCAGCTCGTAGTCAGAAGAACCGTCCCTGTAGAGGCGCCTTGTCAGGGAGACTTCTTCTAGATCGAGGTCGAGAGCCCTGTCGGAGTTGTCGATGATCAGAGTGGCCTCGGCGCGATTGAGGGCGGGACGGGTAGCGGTCCCGGCAAAGACCACGTCCTCCATCTTCGAGGTTCGAAGCGCTTTGACAGATTGGGTGCCCATGACCCATGAGATGGCGTCGACGATGTTCGACTTGCCTGAGCCGTTGGGTCCCACCACCACGGTGACTCCCGGGCGCAGCTCGAGACGTGTGCGGTCGGCGAACGACTTGAAACCGACGAGCTTCAGCGACTTCAAATACACATTGGATCCCTGGAGAATGACACTGCTGTGATTATCCCGGTCAGGCTAACAGTGATCAAGGATTCAGCGGGTTTTCGAGGGATTGGGGTGGATGAAGAAGTCCCGCAAGGTGCTGTCCGCCGCGACGGAGTCAGACTCGACTCCCGTCACCCTGGCACCTGAAGGGCCGGCCCACAGCCAGGTTGTCAGCTCGTCGATCGCATCGTCGCGACCCTGTGCAAAGACCTCTACGGAGCCGTTCTCCAGGTTGCGGACCCAGCCCACGAGGCCAAGAGAGCGTGCCATGGTCCGACAGCTCTGTCGGAAACCGACGCCCTGGACCCTCCCGGAGACGAATGCGTGCAGGGCGCGATCAGCCATGCTGACAACCAGGGCAGAAGTGACTCGAACGGGCCCGGATCACAACCTTGTCGATGATCTCACCGCAGCGAAAACAAGGCTCCCCGGCCCTCCCATAGACCTGGAGGCTGGTCAAGTTCTCCCCCGCTCTTCCATCAGGGAGCAAGTAGGCGAGGTCGTCGAGACTGGTCCCACCCTTCTCGATGGCACCTGCCAGCACCAGTCTTATCGCTGTCAGCAATCCCTCGAGCTGATCTTCGGTCAGCTCACCTCCTGGTGTCCTTGGATCGATCCCGGCGAGGAACAAAGCCTCGTCTGCGTAGATGTTGCCCAAGCCGGCGATGGGTCCCTGGTCGAGCAAGAGGGCCTTGATGGGCGCCTTTCGACCTCGAAGGACGACTGCGAGATCTGACACCGATGGAGGCGTCTCCCACGCATCCGGGCCGAGACGGGCGAGGCCGGTGCTCTCCAACTCCACTTCGTCGAAGACGGCGACGAAACCGAAGGTCCTGGGATCGATGAAGGACACAACCGACCCATCGTCCATCTTGGAGACGAAGTGGGTGTGTGGGGCCTCTGGGCCCAGACCGTCATCGATGCGAAAGCGACCGGACATGCCGAGATGGGCCACCATGGTCATCCCGCCGTCCAGCGGCACCACCAGAAACTTCCCGTGACGCGCCACGTTGCCTGCTTTCCGGCCCTGAAGCCGCTGCTCCACGACAGCGGGGTCGCCGCCGTTGTGTCGGGCCGTGCGCGGGTGCCTAACCGAGACATCCATGAAACGTCGCCCATCGATGGCGTCGGCCAGGTGCCGTCTTGTGATTTCGACTTCGGGTAGTTCGGGCATATCTGAGTCGGTGGGGGCTACCGTACCGGCCCTATGGAGATACAACCCCGGGCGTTCGGCGACGTCCTCGGCCAGGTCATCACGATGCTCGGCAAGGTGTGGAGGCCCCTTCTAATGCCCGCCCTGATCTCTGCGGTGATCATCGCGGTGGCGTCTTACCTGATCCTCACCAGCACCGGTGCATTGGACTTCTTCGACCTCGCGCTCAACGACCCGGAGGCACTCGAGCTCATGCCGGAGCAAGAGCTCATAGACCTGTCAATCGACTTCCTCCTGTCGACCCTCCTCATCGGAGTCGTGGCGTCGCTCATGTACGGTTTTGTGTACCTGGTGGCGGCTCGCGCGGTCGGCGAGGAGCTGGCACAACGGCCTTCTGGGCGTTCGATCACCGCGGTAGCCCTCGGAATGCTCCTCACGTTCGTGGTGGCCATGGTGATTGTCTCGGTTGGCTCACTGATCGGCTCCATCTTCCTGCTAATCCCTGGCATCTGGTTCGCCAACACGATGAGCATGGTGGCCCCCGTGATCGCGGTCGAAGGCAAGGGACCGGTGGCGGCGATGCGGCGGAGCTTCGAGCTGGTTCGCGGGAACTGGTGGGAGACCTTCGGCTTCCTGCTGCTGATCGGCCTCATCGGGGGCACGGCGGCTCAGGTCATCCAGTTGGTGGCCGTGCCCGTGTTTCTCGTGGGCAATGTCTCGTTCGCCTTTGGCATCACGATCGCTCTTGCCGTTGCCGTCCAGGGACTGATCCTCGCCGCGATCGCTGTCGGAGCCTCTGTCTGGTACGTGAATCTCCGTGCCCGCACCGACGGGCCGTACGTGCTCGAAGTCAGCTGATCGAGCGCAAGGCAGTTTCGGCCGCGGCCTGCTCGGCAGCCTTCTTCGACCGGCCCTCCCCCACTCCGAGCACACTGCCGTCAACTGAGACGACAGCAGAGAACTCACGCTTGTGGTCGGGCCCGGTCCCCGTCACCTCGTACTCGGGGCGCCTCCCGGTCACCGCCAGTACCTCCTGGAGACGTGTCTTGTAATCGCGAACGCCCGGGTTGGCGGCCTTCTCCTCGATACGACCCTCCCAGAGCCTGTGCACCAGCGTCTCGGCCTCCGCGAATCCGGAGTCGAGATATACGGCGCCGATGATCGCTTCGAGAGCGTCGGCCAGTATCGATCGCTTCGTCCGCCCACCCGATCTCTCCTCGGAGGGGGACAACTCGACATGGTCCCCGAGGCCGATGCTCGTTGCGATCTCGGCAAGCGCCGACCCACTGACCACTGCTGCTCGAACTTTCGCCATCTGCCCCTCGGGCAGATCCGGGAAGTCGGCATACAGGCGGTCTGTCACGACCAACTGGAGGACGGCGTCGCCAAGAAACTCCAGCCGCTCGTTGTCGAACCGACTCGGATTCTCAGACGAGACCGAACGATGGGTCAGAGCGAGCTCGAGCAGCGCCTGGTCCTTGAAGGCGTACCCGATCACGTCCTGGAGGGTCATCTGGTCAGCTGTTCGGCGATGCGCGAGGGTATGTCCCTCTCGATTCCGTCACGAGCCATGACCAGTGCATTCGCAATCGACTTCCTGGTGGAAGATCCGTGGCTGATCACCACTGCACCCTCGATGCCGAGAAGATGACCTCCCCCATAGGTTTCCGGATCGAGCCGATCGGCCACCCTCTGCAGAGCCGGCATGGCGTGAGCACGAATCTCATCCGGCAGCTCGGCAAGGGCATGAGCGACGTATTCGGAGACCATGCGGGCCGTCCCTTCGGTGGTCTTGAGAAACACATTGCCCGTGAAACCGTCGGTCACGATGACGTCGACGCGGTCGGTTCCGACGTCACGACCCTCTACGTTGCCAACGAAATTGAGCGAGCTCTTCTCGAGCAGGTCGAACGCGGCCTTCTCCACCGCACGTCCCTTGCCCTTCTCTTCGCCTATGGAGAGGAGGCCTATGCGGGGGCTCTCGACGCCAAGCAGCGCGTTGGATGCGATCGATCCCATGACCGCGAACTGAAAGAGCTGGTCTTCGTTCACGTCCGGATTGGCCCCGGAGTCGAGAACGAGGGTTGGTGTGTTGGGTGTCGGGAAGATCGTGGCGATTGAAGGCCGGGCCACGCCTTTCAACCGACCGATGATGATGGCCGCCGCAGCCATCGCCGCTCCGGTGGAGCCCGCCGAAACGACGCCTCCGACCTCGCCGCTGGCGACAAGACGAGCTGCGACCGTGATAGAGGCGTTCGGCTTCTCGCGGAGGGCTTTGGCAGGATTGTCCCCCATTCCGATGGTCTCGGACGCGTCCACGACATCGATATCGGCGTCGTGTCTAGAGAGCTCCTCTTTCAGCGCCGTCGACTCGCCAACGAGCACCACTTCGACACCGCGCCGGGTGGCATCTACTGCTCCGGCGACGGTTTCGGCCGGGGCGTTGTCACCCCCCATTGCGTCGAGGGCGATGGTTACCAAATCGTCAGCTGGTCTCTATTACTTCGCGTCCAGCGTAAGTCCCGCAATTGCGGCAGGCGCGATGCGGCAGCTTAGGCGTGCCACACTGCTCACAGGCGACTGAAGGGGCTTTCTCCACCTTCCATGCAGCCTTGCGCTTGCGGGTGCGCGAGCGCGACATCTTCTTCTTTGGCACCGCCATGAGGTGCTCTCCTTGGTTAGCTCAGGAATCGAACAAGTCTCTCAGAGCGGCAAACGGCGAGTCTGATTCGTCACCGTGGCCGCCACAGGGGTCCCTATTCAAGTCGGTTCCGCACGTTGGGCAAAGTCCCAGACAACCCTCCTCGCACAACGGAGCTGCCGGAATGGCCAGCGCCAACTCGTCTTTCGCCGGTTCGCCGACGTCGACGGACCCATCGACTATGGCGTATCCATCCTGATCGGGCTCGATCCGGTAGTGCTGGGTCCCGGTCGCCTCGATCGTCTCGGTCCAATCGGTCAGACATCTATTGCAGACCAGGTGGGCCTCGGCCGAGGCGGTGAATCGGGCATTGACGCCGTCGATCGTGCCCACCACTCGACCCTCAACCGTCATCGGCCCTTTGATCGTCGACTCGCCAAGGCGGAGATCCACCGGTCGCTCCCCTTGGAACTCTCGGTCACGCCCCGTGTGGCCGACGAGATCGTCGACTGGGATCACTAGCTCGTCGCGCATCAGACCGGGACGTCAGGTGGCTTGGGCCTGGCCTGGTGGAGCTCACTACGAGCCTGTTTGACCTGGTCGAGAATGTCCGCCAGCAGCCCCTCCACGCTCTGGAGCTTCTTCTCGATCTCGTCCTCGGTCTCCAGGCGAAGGCGGCGCGCCTCCCCTTCGGCCCTTCTGACGAGGATGTTCGCCTCTTCGACCGCCTCTTTGGTGATGTTCGACTCGGCGACCATCTCGTCGGCTTCCTCACGGGCGCGCTCGATTATCTCCCGTGCCTTCTCGTTTGTGCGCGCAATGAATGCCTCTCGCTCGCGCACCATCCAACGGGCCGCCCTCAGCTCGTCGGGGAGCTCGGCTCTCAGCTTCTCCAGCATCCCGAGGAACTCATCCCGGTCGACCAGGGCATTTCCGGAGAGAGGGACGGCTTTGGCCTCGTGGAGGTGGACTATCAGGTCGTCGACTGTGTCCTGAAGATCCTGAAGGTCGGGTTGTGCCCCGGCTCCCTTGTCCGGAGCCTCGGCTGTTGGGGCCGATTCGTCTGTCATTCCATTCGCTCCTTAAGCGCAGC
The DNA here is from genome assembly GCA_003388545.1 of Actinomycetota bacterium. Lineage (GTDB taxonomy): Bacteria > Actinomycetota > Acidimicrobiia > Spongiisociales > ZC4RG35 > MA-ANB-1. The sequence continues at coordinate 1,017 of QQVI01000212.1, read as the reverse complement.
CGCCACTGCCGGTGGGACCAGCTCGGTGACATCGCCACCCAGTTTGGCAACTTCCTTGACGAGTGACGAGGAAACGAAGCCGTAGCCGGGCGACGTGGTCATGTAGACGGTCTCCATTCCCGTCAGGTGCTGATTCATCTGTGACATCTGCTTCTCGTACTCGTAGTCGTCGATCGAGCGCAGCCCCTTGACCACGACGTCGGCCGCTTGGTCGGCTGCATGTTCGACCAGGAGCCCGGAGAAGGAGACGACGCTCACGCGGTCGCCGAACAAGTCCTCGAGAAGCCCAACGCGTTCGTCAGTGGTGAACAACGAAGTCTTGGAAGGGTTGTCGACAACCGAGATCACCACCTCATCAAAGACGGCAATCGCTCGTTGAATCACATCGACGTGCCCCATCGTCGGCGGGTCGAAACTCCCGGGGCAGAGAGCTTTCGTCATGTTTCAGCCACTTCCTTCTCGTATCTCAGGATTCTTGTATCTCCGTACCGCTTCTCGGTGGCAACCCGCCAATTTTCGGGTGGCACCGGGCGGCGATCCGAGTGACGACGCGATGCTATGACCTCAGCTCGATCGACGAGGAGCCTGTCCAAAGCCACGAAGTCGGCTTCGAGATCTTCGGTGGGCATTGGCCAAGGAGGATCGATGAACACCAGATGGAACTCACGATCGGCCGATTCGAGGTATTTGCGGACCTCGGCGCGAACGACTTCTCCCCCCAAACCCAATGCCTCGACGTTCTCCTTGAGGGCCGCCACGGCTTTTGCCGCATTTTCGACGAAGACGGCCGAAGAGGCTCCCCTCGATAGCGCCTCCAGGCCGAACGAGCCCGAGCCTGCGTAGAGGTCGGCGACGTCTGCGTTCTCGACCCATCCTCCGATCGTCGAGAAAACGGCTTCGCGGACTCTGTCGGTGACCGGTCTCGTGCCCTTGGTGTCGGGAGCCGCCAGCCGCCGTCCTTTGGCCTTTCCGGAGATGATGCGCACTATCGCCTCAACTCACGAACAGCCACTCGAC
>QQVI01000115.1 GCA_003388545.1 Actinomycetota bacterium | reverse complement strand
CTGCGAAGAGTCAGCGCCTCTTGGCTCCGCCAAGAGGTTTGAGATTTCGGCTGCGCCGAAACTCACGCCCATGGTTGTGGCGTCGGAGGTGCTCCCCCCATTCGACTTCGTCTCTGGGGGGAGAAGGGTGAAGCCCCGTCTAGATCCTGCGAAGAGTCAGCGCCTCTTGGCTGCGCCAGGAGGTTTGAGATTTCGGCTGCGCCGAAACTCACGCCCATGGTTGTGACGGCCGGAAGGGGAGTGAGATCTCTTCCTTCCCCGGAGCCGAAGGCGTGCGGGGAAGGTGGCCATCGCAGGATTGCGATGGGCGGAAGGGGAGTGAGATCTGCTGCCGGGGGATTGGGTCGCGTCTGCTCCTGCGACGAGCCGGAGACGGTCAGTTGCCGTAGTAGCTCAGGATCTGCAATTCGGTGGACAGGTCGACCTGGCGTACCTGCACATTCTCCGGCACGCGCACCCTGATAGGGGCAAAGTTGAGGATGAGCTCGACGCCTGCTTTGACCAGGCGGTCGGCCACCTGCTGTGCAGCCGTGGCGGGAACGGCGAGGATTGCCATGTCGAAGGTCTCGGATTCGAGGTCCTTCTCGAGTGTCTTGATCGACCGGACTTCCATGCCCGCCAGGTCGGCCCCAATCGTGTCCGGCTCGTTGTCGTAGATCGCAGCGACGTCGAAGCCTCGTTTGCTCAGCCCCCCGTAATTGGCGAGAGCGCGACCCAGGTTTCCGGCGCCAACGATGATCACCCTGCGACGCTTGTCGATGCCCAATTCCGCCCGGATCCGGTCTCGTAGCTCGCTCACCGAATAGCCAAGGCCGCGAACACCGTGGAAGTCCAAGTGCGAGAGATCGCGGCGCACGTTGGCGGCGTTGGCACCAGCTGCCAGAGCGAGATCGTCCGAGCTCACGGTGTCTCTGGTGGAGCCGACGTCTTCGAGCAGACGGAGGTACCTGGGAAGGCGCACCACGGTTGCCTTGGGGAGTCCGCTCATCTGGCGGACACGATACCTCTGGGCGCATTTTGGGCGAACCCGACTCCTCCCTATCCGGGGGAGAGTCCTAATCTCGCCTTGTGAAGTCCCCGTCCATCCTTGTAGTGGGAGGCGGTCCCGCCGGCTCTGCCGCCGCCTACTGGCTGGCCCGTGAAGGCCATGAAGTGACCCTCGTCGAGAAGAAGGAGTACCCGCGCGACAAGACGTGCGGAGACGGCCTCACCCCCCGCGCGGTCCTCCAGATGACCGACATGGGCTTCGATTTCGACGTTCCCGAGTTCCACAAGATCACCGGTCTCCGCTCCTACGCCGGTGACGACCTGATGCTCGAGTTGGAGTGGCCGGAGCACTCCCGTTTCCCGAACTGGGGCGGTGTCATCCGGCGGCGCGACCTCGACGCCCAGATCGCCATGCTCGCCGAGAAGCAAGGTGTGCTCATCAAGCAGAAGACGACGGCGACGCCCGTGATCGAAGACGGCCGTCTCGTCGGAGCCGAGCTCGACTCGGGCGGCGAGAAGACACTGGTCACTCCTGAGGTGACGATCATCGCCGATGGCTCCATGAACCGCTTTGGCCGCGAGCTCGGATCGTCACGGCGACGCGACTACCCGTTGGGCATGGCAGCCCGCGGCTACTTCTCGTCACCGATGTCGCATGACCGGTTCCTCGAGAGCCAGCTCGACCTGCGCGACTCTTCCGGGGCCACGATGCCCGGTTACGGCTGGGTCTTTCCCCTCGGTGACGGCACGATCAACGTCGGCGTCGGTCTGCTCTCCACGTTCAAGCGTTGGAAGAGCGTCAACACGAGCCACATGCTCAACGACTACGTGGCAACGGCACCGGAGTACTGGGGGATCTCGGAGGAGAGCTCACTCAGCCGACCGGTTGGCGGCAAGCTGACCATGTCGTTCTCGAAGAGCCCGAATGTCGGTGCCAACTGGATCACGATCGGCGATGCGGCCGGTGCGATCAATCCCTGGAACGGCGAAGGCATCTCCTATGCATACGAGACCGGGCGGATAGCCGCCGACCATGTCTCCAAGGCCATCGCCAACGACGATCTCGGTCTCCTGCGGCGCTACCCGGAGCATCTCGAAGACGAGTACGGGCTCTATTACAAGATGGCGAGGATCTTCGTGAAGCTGATCGGCTATCCCTCGGTCATGCGCACGCTCGCCCACACCGGCCTCCGCAACCGAACTCTGATGGAGTGGACGCTGAAGGTGATGGCCAACCTCTTGGACGAGGACGACAAGCACATGGGCGAGCGCACCTACGACGCCCTCGCCGCGATCGTGAGAACCCTCCCCGTCAAGTAACTTTGCGATTTAGTTCACAAGGTTGGTGCGTTCTAAGCTCGGAACGTGACTCTCGCTGACTATTTGCCGATTGCGGTGATGCTGGTTCTGGCGGCGGGGTTCGTGGCGGTTTCACTCATTGCGTCACGCTTCTTCCGCCCCGACCGCCCCACGCCCGAGAAGCTCGACCCCTACGAGTGCGGCATCGTCCCTGAAGTCGAGCCGTCCCAGCGCTTTCCGGTCAAGTTCTATCTCGTGGCCATGCTCTTCGTGATCTTCGATGTGGAGATCATCTTCCTCTTTGCGTGGGGCGCGATCTGGACGGAGCTCGGGTGGTTTGGCGTTGCGGCCGTTGCCATCTTCACATTCTTCGTCCTCGAGACTCTCGCCTACGTCTGGAAGCGCGGCGCTCTCGATTGGAACGTCAAGCGGCGTGCCCGCTACATCCAGCCCGACGTCCAGGAGGCCGCCTGATGGCTACCACACCACCGGGCAATCTCCTGATGACGACGGTCGACAAGGCGGCTAGCTGGGCCCGCACCCGATCGATGTTCCCGGCCACATTCGGCCTGGCTTGCTGTGCCATCGAGATGATGGTCTCCGGGACGTCGCACTACGACCTGGCTCGCTTCGGCATGGAGGTCTTCAGGGCTTCGCCCCGCCAGGCAGACCTAATGATCGTGGCGGGCCGTGTGAGTCAGAAGATGGCTCCGGTCCTCCGCCAGGTGTACGACCAGATGCCCGATCCAAAGTGGGTCATCTCGATGGGCGCCTGCGCTTCCACGGGCGGGATGTTCAACAATTACGCCCTGGTTCAGGGTGTCGACCAAATCGTCCCCGTCGACATCTACGTGCCCGGCTGCCCTCCTGGCCCGCAAAGCTTGATGCATGGAATTCTCAGCCTCCACGACAAGATCATGGCCGGGGAGATCCGGAATTGAGTGACTTCAGCCCGCTCATCGATGAGCTCGTTGCCGGCTTCGAGTCGGCCGTCCTGGAGGACTCGCATGGTCAGGCGGTGGTGCGCCTCCAACGTGACGACTGGGTCGATTTCGCCAAAGCCGCCAAAGATGCAGGGTTCGAAGTCTGTGTCGACGTGACCGCCGTCGATTGGATGAGGCAGCGCCCCGAGCGATTCGAGGTGGTCGCCAACCTTCTTTCGATGCAGCACAAGCTCCGGCTCCGCATGATCACAACGGTCGGACGACAGGAGCCAACGGTTGGATCGCTCGTCCCGATCTGGCCTGGTGCCGACTTCGCAGAGCGGGAGGCGTACGACATGTTCGGGATTGTCTTCGAAGGCCACCCCGACCTGACCCGCATACTCATGCCTGACGACTGGGAGGGCCATCCACTCCGGAAGGACTTCGGCGTGGGAGCCGTTCCCGTTCAATTCAAAGCCAGCCACCAGGTGGACTGATGACCGACGAGAAGACAAAGACACCTGAAACCATCGACATCTGGGTCGCCGGCACCGAGGAACCCCAATTCAGCCCGACTGACGAGGGAGCTCAGGAGATCGGCCTGGACGAGTCGGAGAGCAGGCTCGACGAGCAGTTCGGGCGGGTGGTGTCCGACGACTACGTCTTCGATGAGGACGCAACCGATGACGAGCGGATGATCGTCAACATGGGACCGCAACACCCATCGACTCACGGAGTGCTCCGACTCCAAATCGAGCTCGAGGGCGAGATCATTCGCAGAACCAAGCCCATCATCGGCTACCTCCACACGGGGATGGAGAAGACTGCAGAGGTCCTCACCTTCGGTCAGGGGACCACGAACGTGACGCGCATGGACTATCTGTCTCCTCTGCACGAGGAGCTCGCGTACTCACTCGCAGTCGAGCGACTCCTCGACGTGGAGGTCCCCGAGCGCGCTTCGGCCATCCGGGTCTTGATGACCGAGTTGAATCGCGTGGCCAGCCATCTGGTCGCTCTGGCGACCAACGGGATGGACGTCGGGGCCCTATCGATGATGGTCTACGGGTTCCGGGAGCGGGAGAGCATCCTCTCCTTCTTCGAGAAGACCACCGGCCTGCGTATGAACCACAACTACATCCGTCCCGGTGGTGTCGCTGCCGACCTGCCACCTGGCTGGAAAGACGACGTGGCCGGGCTCCTCGAGACCCTCCCGGTCAAATTCGAGCAGTACGACGACCTCCTCAAGGAGAACCCGGTTTGGACCTCTCGGACCAGAGGCGTGGGCATCATCACCGCTGAGGAAGCCACCGCCTACGGCATCACCGGGCCTGCCCTCAGGGCCTCGGGCGTCGACTGGGATATCCGCAAGGCGATGCCGTACAGCGGCATCGACAGGTACGAGTTCGACGTCCCTCTCGGCGAGAACGGCGACGTGTACGACCGGTATCGGGTACGCGTCCTGGAGATGTACGAGTCGCTCAAGATCGTCGAGCAGGTCATGGATTCGATGCCCAAGGGCGACTACCGAATCGACGATCGCAAGGTGACGCCCCCGCCCCGGGCCCGCATCGACGAGTCGATGGAGGCGCTGATCCACCACTTCAAGCTTTTCACGGAAGGCTTCAAGGTCCCGGCCGGCGAGACCTACGTCGCTGTCGAGTCGCCTCGCGGCGAGTTGGGTTGCTATCTCGTCTCCGACGGGAACGCCAGGCCCTACCGCATGCACATGAGGGGCCCCTCATTCGCCAATCTCCAGGGCCTTCCGATCGCTATGGCCGACTCTCTGATGGCCGACACGATCGCGACCATCGCCTCCATGGATCCCGTCATGGGGGACGTAGATAGATGAGCATGTGGTCCCAAGAGACTCAGAACCGTGCCAAGGAGATAATCAGCCGCTATCCGGAGAAGCGGTCGGCCGTGATGCCTCTGCTCTACCTTGCGATGGCCGAGGAAGGCCATCTCACCGATGAGGGGATGGAAGAGGTAGCCGACTGGGTCGATCTGACCCCGGCGCAGGTTCGCTCGGTCGCCAGCTTCTACACGATGTACAAGCGGGAGCGCACCGGTCAGTACCTGGTCAGCTGTTGCACTTCGATCTCCTGCATGCTGCTTGGTGGAGACGATGTGCTCCACGCCATCGAAGACGAATCGGGAGTTCCCCATGGCGAGACCGATGCAGAGGGGCTGCTCTCGGTGGAGCACGTCGAGTGCATCGGCGCCTGCGGCGGAGCTGTCGCGGTCCAAGTGAACTATGAGCTCATCGAAGGGGTCACTCCGGAGAAGGCACGCGAGCTCGTCCGCTGGCTGAAGAAGGCGCGGCCCGAGTCCGTAAACACAGATGAGATGCAGGAGCTCTTCGGTGGAGTGAAGAGCTTCGACTGGGGCATCAAGGAAGAAGACGCCGCAGTCGGCCCATATCCGGCCTTTCAGCCGTTGGGGACGATCAAGAGCGCAGGTGACTCTTGACGACCCCTCTGATAGTCACGAAGCGGATGGTTGACCATCCGGCGGACTCACACACCATCGAGCGCTACGAGTCCACCGGCGGGTACGCACAGGCCAAGCCCGCCGTCGGCATGACCAGGGACGAGCTGGTCGAGACCGTCAAGACATCCGGGCTTCTCGGTCGTGGCGGCGCAGCCTTTTCGGCCGGGTTGAAGTGGAGCTTCCTCGCGCCGGCCCGCCCGGCCTACCTGGTGGTCAACGCCGACGAGTCGGAGCCGGGCACGTTCAAAGACCGCCAGCTTCTCGAGCGCGACCCTCACCAGATGCTCGAAGGCATCATCATCACGAGCATCGCCAACGAGGTGCACCATGCCTTCATCTACATAAGGGGGGAGTACCCGAAGCCGGCACGTCGTGTCCAGGCCGCGGTCGACGCGGCCTACGAGAAGGGCTATCTGGGCAAGGGGATCTTCGGCACCGACTATGACCTCGAGGTCACCGTCCACCTGGGCGGCGGCGCCTACATCTGCGGCGAGGAGACGGCACTGATCAACAGTCTCGAGGGGAAGCGTGGCGAGCCCCGGCTCAAGCCGCCCTACTTCCCGGCGGCCAAAGGCCTCTACATGCTCCCGACCATCGTCAACAACGTGGAGACGGTCTCAAACCTCCCGCACATCCTCTCCATGGGTGCCGAGAAGTACACGAAGGTGGCACACGAGTCCGACACCGGCACCTTCCTGATGTCGCTGTCGGGGCATGTGAACAAACCCGGGAACTATGAGCTGGCTCACGGCATCACCTG
>QQVI01000203.1 GCA_003388545.1 Actinomycetota bacterium | reverse complement strand
TTGCTCCTGAGTCCAAGTCCCACACCCGATAGATGCCATCGAATCCGATCGACGCCATGATTCCTTCGTTCGTGACTCGCACCTGAGGCACATTGTCCTTTGACACCTCCTGGTTGAAGACGACGGCGTCGTCCTTCGATTCGCCTGCGATGAGCCTGTCTACGTCGATGACGATTGCGTGTGAGTGAGCAGGCCCTATGGCGAGGAACCGGCCATTTGGGGATATGTCGAGAGTGAGAAACGCCGCAACTCCCAGATCCTCCGCTGAGTAGGTCGCCAATCGACCGGAGCCGTCGACGAACCAAATCTCGATGTCCTGATTCCCAACATTTGCAACAAAGTAGGTTTGCCCGTCGGAGGGCTCGGGCGACATGAAGGCCTTGAAGAGCGTGCGACTCTCCAAATCGACGAGCAGTTCCCCGGTGGTCACGTCGAGAAGTCCGCTCGAAACGTCGACACCGTCGCCACAACTAGCCACTGCATCGAGTACCACCAACTCAGAGTCGGTAGAGACAGCCATAGGGAGGAGGCAAGGAGGGTCGGGCCTCCACTCTGTCCCCGCTTCCAGGTCCACCACAATGCCGTGTTGCTCTTGATCTTCCATCACGAAACCCGCGACAGATGTCAGCTGAGTGTCTGGCTTGAATTGGAAGTGGCCGTCGAGACCAATGGTCTCAAGTGCTAGCGGGTCGAGTGTGAGTAGGCGGGGACCGTAGCCGAGAGCGCCGACGATCAGTCGATTCGGATCCGGCCCGGTAAAGATCAAGCCGACATTCCCACCCACATTGACGGCCACGTCGCCAACGGCTCCCTCGACGGTCGCGTCCCACACAAGCCCGCCCCCTCCACTACTCGCTGCGGCGATGGAACGACCGTCCGGGCTCACATCGAGCCCGAAGACTGGGCCACTAGCGCCCGAGATATTCATCATCTGCTCCCAGCCAGCGCTTTCTTCATGGACCGCAATGTCAGCGGTGTTTCCCGAGACCACGATACGGCTTCCGGACGGGTCCCACGAAAACGTCTGAGGGTCTGCGTTCGGGAAGGTGCCGAGACTGGCTCGCTCATTCAGGTCGACCAGCTCAAAGAGGTCCAGGTCTCGGTAGCCAACAGCAGCTTTGGAACCATCAGGGCTCAGCTCCAGGAACGAGGGTTCGCCCGGTTCAAAGCTCTCAGTCAACGGCATCGACCACAGTTCTCGTTCGTCGGTAATCCGTATGGCAACTATTTGATCGGTGCTTGCGTTTTCCCCGCTCCCCTGGCCGAGCTGAGTGAGCACAAGGGTGTCGGTTCCAGGGATGAAACCAGCACCCGTGATCTGAACGTCTCCACCGAAATGCGCGACGACATCTCCTGAGGTCGAATCCCAAACGATCGCATGTCCGCCGTTGCTGATGTCGATGTAGGGACTCGCAATCAAGCCGCCTCTCCCAAAGCTGGGCTTCCCATAGGCACCTCTTGGTCCGGGCAGATAGTTCTGGACTTCGAACGTTGGGAAGGCGTGCAGGCTCACCCCGACCATCGTTACGGGTCCCTCCTGGGCAGAGGCGGAGGTCCTTAGCGGGAACTGCGGATGGTCGACCCAGGCGACGGCGATGGTCTGGCCATCGGATGAGAAAGCGATCTCATCGTTGTCTGGAGTGCCTTCCCATGCAGGATCCAGAACATCGACTTCCCTTTTCAGGTCTCCGGTTTCGGAGTCGAAGAGCCGCATCACGCCGCTCTTGCTCGTATCGGAGATGAGAGTGCCACCATCGGGCGAATACGCTACGACCGCGAAAGAGTCGGGAAGGCGCAGCGTGACTCGATTGTGACGAAGGGTGTCTCTGAGAGCAGAAGCGGATTCGGGAACGGGCTCGAGCCCTAGCTCGTCGGTTGCGTCAAACGCCTCAAGGGCGAGGAGGATGCCGAGTTCGGGGTCTTGTTCGATGGCGTCGATCGCTGCTGCAGAGAGCTCGCGGGCGGTGGCTTGGGCTGCAGTGATCCTTTCCGACTCTGCCCGATCCATGGCGATGGCGCCCAGGATTCCGGCTACTGCCAGCCCGCCCGCGAGCACTCCGATCACAGCTTTGCGGCGGCGGTTGGCCCGGTCTTCGAGAGCCTGACGTTCGGCCTGTTCTCGTTTCTCCTGTTCGATGCTTGCTTCGATGAAGGTCATCTCGTCTTCGGAGATTGCGATGTCGGTCCGCTCTTGCCACTCCAGGGCCTGTTCCAGTCGTGCCCCGCGGAGCAGGTAGGAGATGTCTTTCTGCGAGTCTTCCCAGTCGTGTGACGTGACCTGGATGCGGCGGTGGGTGAGGAGGTCTTCCCGGCGGTCGTCGATCCAGGTTCTGAGCCGGGGCCACTCTCTGATCAGTGCTTCGTGGGCGACTTCGATCGTGGGGGTGCGGGTGGCGGCGTCGCGGTCGAAGGAGAGGAGCCGGTAAGCGCCGTATTGCCCTATGACGTCGTCGAGGATGCTCTGGTCGATGCCGAGTCCTCTCAATTCCGTTTGGCGGATTCGCCTCCTGGTGTCGTCGGCTAGTTCGTCGACTGTGACCAGTCGCAGGAAGAGTTGTTGGGTGGCGTGGCGGCCTTCGTCGGGGAGCGATTTATAGATTTCTTCGGCTCGCCTGCCCAGAGCACCGACGACTCCTCCGGTCGCTTCGTAGGCAGTGAGGGTGAGGGTGTTGTGCTCCCGGCCGGCGAATAGCTCGGTGAGGGCGTATTGCATCAGGGGGAGCCCGCCCGGCTCGTTTCTGACGTCGTCGACGATGCGCGTGACCAGCCCCGGTTCGAGGTCGACACCTACATCGCGTGCCGGCTGGGCGATCGCCCGCGCCAAACCATCATCAGTTGGTGGTGCAATTGGAACGAGACCTTCCTTGAGGACCGCGGCGAAATCGGGGTATTCGAGCGGCTGGTCGAAGAAGTCGGCCCGCATGGTCAGGACGACCTTGATGGCGCTCCTCTCGTCGTTGGCCGCCTCAACCAGCGAGTCGAGGAACAGCTTGCGGTCCGCTTCGGAGGCGGTGAGAGAGAAGAGCTCCTCGAACTGGTCGACAATCAGCACCAGCTGGGCTTCGTCACCCGCAAGGAGCTCCTTGGCGATCCGAACAAGCCCGCGAGTGTCCGATGTCAGCTCCGAGACCAGCGAGGGCGGTCGTTCTGCGGCCACCCGGAGCAGAGCCGCTTCGAGCTCCTCCATCGGATGAGTGCCCGGAAACATGTCGGTAGTGAGCCAACTCGCCGACCCTGTGATCGCGCCTGCCCTGATCGCGGGGAGGAGGCCCGCCCGGACCAACGATGACTTCCCTGATCCGGACGGGCCGACCACGGCCAGGAGCCGGCGATCGGCCAGGATCTCCACCAGCTCCTCGATGAGTGCGTCCCTGCCGTGGAAATCTGAAGCATCTGCTTCTTGAAAGGCTCGCAAGCCCTTGTACGGATTGCGCCGCGACTGGGACGGCGCCTCGGCTGGGGCGGGGACCACGTCGGCTCCCGCCGCTTGTCTCATTGCCCGGCGTAGGTCGTCCGGGCGCTGGTAGCGGGTGGTCTCATCCCGATGCAGGCCGCGATGGAATACCGGGTCGAGCACCGCAAGATCGGACCGCTTGGCGCTGATGGGATGAGTGGTGTCACCCCAGGTTCCCGTTAAGGCGAAGTGGGCCAGCATGGCGAGAGCGTGGGTATCGGCTTGGGGAGTCGGGGGTGCCGTGGAAGAGCCGAGTCGGGCTAGCCCGAAGTCTGTGATGTAGGCGTTGCCGTCTTCGTCGAGGCCAACGCTCTGTGCCGACAGGTGGCCGTGGGCATATCCAGATCGATGTGCATAGTCGATCGCTGAGCCGATCTGATCGACGAGCCGGAGGGTCGCTGAGAGGTTCCAGGTTTCAGCGGCGATCGCGTCCTCGAGAGTTCCACCTCGCAGGTACGTGTTCACGAGGTAAGCGCCGTCAGGACCGCGCCAGAAGTCATGCATCGGAAGGATGTGGGGGTGCTCCAGCCGGGAGACGGCCTGCAGCTCCGACTCGAACCGACGCACGAGCTCTGGATCGTTCGCAAGTGCCTGATCCAACACCAGGACCGCGACTTCTCGGCCAACCGAACCCTGGAAGGCGCGATGGACCACGCCATATCGGTTCCGTTGCACCTCTTCCCGCAGCTCGTAGCCGCGGGCCGCCCGCCGGTGTGTCTGACTCGTCTCGCCAGTCCAGTCGAGCGTCGCGTCCTGGTTGAGGATGCGATCCTCCAAATCCTGAAGGTCGGAAGAAGGATCGATGCCCAGCTCGTCAGCGAGAAGCTGGCTGGCTCTGCGGTAGGTGCGAAGGGCATCTGCCTGTCGCCCTGCTCGATACAGAGCGAGCATGAGGAATCCAACGAGTCGCTCGCGAAACGGGTGCTCCCGTGTCAGGGCTTCGAGCTCTTGGATCACTGTGAGATGGTTGCCGCAATTGAGATCGGCCTCGATCCGATATTCGATGGCTGTCAGCCGGGCTTCGTCGAGTCGAATAGCCTCGTGGACCAGCGCAGGCTCGCCACCCAAGTCGCCGAAGGCGCGGCCATGCCACAGGGACAGCGATTCGCTGAGAAGGTCAGTGGCTTCCTGTGGAGCAGTGCCGATGAGCGTCCTCGCCCGGGCGACTATGGCTTCGAACTGAATCGAGTCGAGCTGGTCGTCGCCGACCGGGACTACATAGCCCTCGCCGTTTCGCTCGATTCCACCCTCGAGCGCTTTCCGCAAGGTGGAGACATAGGTGTGAAGCGTCTGCTTGGCCGCCTGAGGCGGCTCACCGGCCCAGACAGCATCGATCAGAGAATCTTGGCTGATCACAGTGTTGGGGCGAGAGAGAAGGATCGCCAGGACAATGCGCTGGCGCTTTCCGCCGAGTTTCCTGGGCCTTCCTCCCAGATATGCCGAGACAGGGCCCAGGACCCTGTATCTCACGGCGGGGATTCTTGCAGTCTCAGATCGTCCGTGCACTGACACAAGGCGGTGAAGGTACGAAGTGGCGCTTGAAGAACGCTTGAAGTCCTGACTTCGCCGTTTCAAGTATCCCTTGACCGACCCTGGACATCTTCTTGATGGGCGTCACCGATGCTCGACCCGAATCGGACGAGCCGATTCAGAAGGAGAAAGATCATGAACAGGTATCAACCCGCAGCGAACGCTGCAGCCGTGCAACAGCGGATGGAGCAGCGACGCGAAGAAGCTGCTCGGTACCGGATGACCCGCGAAGCGGATCAGAAGGAGCGGCGCACCTGGTGGCCCGGGCTGTGGCAGGCGGCAGCGAAGCCGTTCGCCGCATTCGCTCAGCTGACCGAGCGTCGTTATCTCAAGCACCCCTAGATGGGGGTCGGAGAGCTCTCCCGGACCTAGGTCCACCACCGAAACGATCCGGGAGAGCTCGCTGTCGCGCGCTTCCAAGGATCTCTCAAACGCGCCTCCACAAGAGTTCGGCGCTGTCGAGGAAGAGGAGGTGGCGAGAGCTCGAGCTGGTCGCAGTCGAATGGGTCGTGCCCGGCCCGAACTCGAATCCGCCTGGCGTTGACAGCCCGCCGAGTGTCTTGGGGATGGAGATGCACATCCTGGTGCCCGCGGTCGGCTTCTACATCCTGTGCGCATGGATTTGGGAGAAGAACCCTTCGGGGATACTCAGTGACTGGAATCCGAGAGTCACGTGTCCCTGAACAGTCGTGACTGAGCTGTAGCTCTCCCGGACCGAGGTCTATCACAGCCGGGATCCGTGGGAGCTTGCGGCTCTTGAATACTCGGGCTTGTCCGCATCACTTTCTGTCACACCTGGTTTGTACGTTGGTGGGTATGAGGGGAAGAGAGTTTTCGGTTGACCGGTCAGAACAACAGTTGATGGCTGATGAGCGGTTGATCGCTCAGATCCGGGCTCGTCAGCTTCTCAACTTGGAGCTATTGGATACTGCTCAGGTGGCGACGGGTGATGGTTGTAAGAACCTGTCGGAGTGGGTGGCTCTGAAACTCGATGTCAGCCTGGACACTGCCCGGAACCTGGTGCGGACCATGCGGAGAACCTCTGACAAACCGCATCTGCGGGAGGCTTTGGCGGCTGGGTCTGTTTCGTTCGACCGTGTCGAGGCGCTCTCCAGGTTGGAAGGCGAGAAGGACCCGTTCGAACATTTGGATGTTGCCGGGGTGAGGCGTGTTGCTGCGGACCGGGTCGAGGTCAGCGCAGACGACGAAGCGGATGCTTCCCGGGAACAGTTCCTGGTCATGCAGCCCGCGTTGGACGAGTCGTGGTGGCGACTGTGGGGTGGTCTCGACGGGGTCACCGGAGCGGTCATCGACCGGGCTTTGACCAATAGAGCAGACGCTTTGCCCGAGTTGCCTGATGGGACGAGAGGTTCGGGAGCGTGGCGGAAAGCGATCGCTCTCTACGAGCTCGCCACCGGTGGGGAATCCCCTCAGGCTCAGGTGTCCGTGTTCGTCGACACCGCCCAAGCAGTTGAAACAG
>QQVI01000002.1:1995-6484 GCA_003388545.1 Actinomycetota bacterium | reverse complement strand
CGTCGAAGACGAAGCCCGCAGGGAGGCGATGATCCTCGTCCGCGATCTCGAGATCAAAGCTCGGGAGGAAGCGGACCGTCGCGCCCGGCGAATTCTCGCTACCGCCATCCAGCGCCTGGCCAGCGAAGTCGTCACGGAATCGACGGTCTCGACCGTTGAGTTGCCCTCCGACGACATGAAGGGACGCATCATCGGTCGTGAGGGCCGGAACATCCGCCATCTCGAGTCTGTGACCGGAACGAGCCTGATCGTGGATGACACTCCCGAGGCGGTTTCGGTGTCGTCGTTCGATCCCGTTCGGCGGGAGATCGCCAGGATCACCCTGGAGAAGTTGGTTGCCGACGGCCGGATCCACCCTGCTTCGATTGAAGAGGCGTACGAGAAGGCGAGATCAGAGGTCGACCAGAGCATCCGAGACGCGGGGGAGTGGGCACTGGTAGAGACCGGAGTGAGCCGCATGCACTCCGAGCTCGTGACGCTGATCGGCCGTCTGAAGTACCGCACGTCCTATGGGCAGAACGTCCTCAATCATCTCGTCGAGTCAGCCCATATCGCGTCGATGCTCGCCTCGGAGCTCGGTGTCGATCCCGCTCCGATCAAGCGGGCTGCCTTGCTCCACGACATTGGCAAGGCCGTGACACATGAAGTCGAGGGATCGCACGCTCTCATAGGCGCCGAGATCGCTCGTCGCTTCGAAGAGGACGAGACCGTGGTTCATGGGATCGAGGCTCACCACAATGAGGTCGAGCCGAGGACGGTTCTCGCGGTGATCGTCCAGGCTGCCGATGCGGTCTCGGCGGCCCGGCCCGGTGCCCGTCGTGAGTCTCTCGAGGGATATGTCAAGCGCCTCGAGCGCTTGGAGAACTTGGCTCTCGAATTCGCAGGCGTCGACCAGGTGTATGCGCTCCAGGCCGGCCGCGAGGTGAGAGTCATCGTCGACCCGGGTGCCGTCAACGACCTGAAGGCACGCGACCTGTCACGTCAGATTGCCCGTAAGCTCGAAGAAGACCTTCAATATCCTGGTCAGATCCAAGTGACTGTCATCCGCGAGTTCCGCTCGACGGATTACGCCCGCTGACAACAACCACCATGGCTGAGACCGTTCTCCTCCCGACCCCGACCGTCCGCGAGCAGAGTCGCAGACAGCCGACTCGCGTCGGAAAGAGCTACTTCATCCGGACCTTCGGGTGCCAGATGAACGAGCACGACTCGGAGCGGATCGCAGGCCAGTTCGAGATGGATGGCTTGTCTCGGGCCGATGAGATCGACTCGGCCGATGTGGTTTACATCAACACGTGCACCATCCGGGAAAACGCCGACAATCGCATGTACGGAAACCTCGGACAGCTCAAGGCCGTCAAAGACCTAAACCCATCGATGACTTTGATCGTCGGCGGCTGTGCAGCCCAGAAAGATCGTGATCTCGTCCGGGAAAAGGCGCCCTGGGTCGATGTGGTGATGGGCACCCACAATCTCGATCGGGTGCTCGACCTGCTCGACCATGCCGAGAACTGGGGGCCGATCACCGAGGTGGTCGACGAGCTTCAGGCGATGCCTTCGTCTCTGCCGGTGCGACGTGAGCTCGAGCACTCGGCGTGGGTGACGATCCAGGTTGGCTGCAACAACACGTGCACGTTCTGCATTGTCCCGTCGGTGCGTGGAGTCGAGATCAGCCGCCGTCCCGGGGACATCGTCCGCGAGGTCGAGCGGCTGGCTGCAAACGGCGTTGTGGAAGTCACACTGCTCGGTCAGAACGTCGACACCTACGGGCGCGATCTGGCGATCGATGGCCGACGACGGCCCATATTCGGAGACCTGCTTCGACGGGTTGGGGCGATCGAGGGAATCGAGCGCGTCCGCTTCACCAGCCCGCATCCAAATGACTTCAGGATCGACGTGGCAGAGGCAATGGCGGAGACAGCGTCGGTGTGCGAGCAGCTGCACTTTCCTCTCCAATCGGGATCCGACGAGATCCTGCGGAAGATGCACCGCGGCTACAACACGAAGAAGTATCTCGAGCGGCTTGCCATGGCCCGCGAAGTGATTCACGGTCTTGCCGTTTCGACCGACATCATCGTCGGCTTCCCGGGAGAGACTGACGAGGACTTCGAAAGGACGATGGAGGTTGTGGAGGAGGCCAGGTTCGACGCCGCTTTCACCTTCATCTTCAGCCCTCGCCCCGGGACGGCGGCGGCGTCGATGACCGAAGAGTTTGTGCCCGACGAGGTGATCCAGGAGAGATTCGATCGCCTCGTGGAGCTGCAGAACCGGATCTCGACCGAGAAGAACGAGGAGCTGGTCGGGAAGACCGTCGAAGTGCTCAGCGAGGGACCCTCTCGCAAACGCGCCGATGTGGCCACGACCAGGACCCGGACGGGGAAAGTGGTCAGCGTGCCTGGTGAGTTCGCTTCCGGCACCTTTCTCGATGTCGTGATTCAGTCGGCCGGGCACCACAGCCTCGTCGGAACGGCGATCTGAGCGAACTACTGGCGATCGTTGGCCCCACGGCGGCGGGGAAGTCATCCGTCGCGATGGAATTGGCACGGCGGAGGCAAGCGGAGATCATCTCCGTCGACTCGATGCAGGTCTATCGGGGCATGGACATCGGAACGGCCAAGCCGACCCAGCTGCAGCGGCGCGAGATAAGGCACCACATGATCGACATCGTCGAGCCCGAAGTGGAGTACTCGGTGGCCGAGTTCAGCGAGCGGGGCCGCTCCGTGATCGAGGGATCAAAGGTTGACCTCGTGATCGCAGGCGGCTCGGGGCTGCACTTCCGATCCCTGGTCGATCCGATGAGCTTCGCTCCCACTGATCCGGCGGTCCGGAGTGACCTGGGTACGCAGAGCTTGGAGAGCCTGCAGGTCGAGCTCGAGAAGCGGGATCCCGACGCCGGGATTCACGTCGACCTCCACAACAAGAGAAGGGTCGTTAGGGCCCTCGAGATCGTGCATCTAGGTGGTGGCACTCCAAGTGAGCGAGCCCACACCGAGGAGGCCGAGCGCCTTCGCCGATACGATTCCGACTACCCATTCCGCGCATTCGGGATCGATCCCGGAGAGCGCTTGAGCGCCCGCGTCGACGAGCGTCTCACCGCCATGAGGTCGGGCGGTCTCGTCGAAGAGGTGACGGCGCTGGCTCCCAGGTTGGGTCGAACCGCGCGAGCCGCGGTTGGCTACAGCGAGATCTTGGAAGCGATAGCGGGAAGGGCGACCCTTGAAGAGGCGTTCTCGGAGATCGCACGTAACACCAACAAGCTGGCGCGGCGTCAGCGGACCTGGTTTCAACGTGACCCACGAATCAGGTGGATACCCTGGTCGGAGCGACCAGAAGAAATGGCCGACCGAATCGAAAGCGACCTCCGGTGAGTGATCTCGAGTTCTTCAAGATGAATGGCTGGGGCAACGACTTCGTGCTCTTGGAAGGACCGCTCGATTTGTCTCCTGACGACGTTCGCTCGATCTCTGACCGCAGGTTCGGAATCGGCGGAGATGGCGTGCTGGTGGTCAGTGCTGGATCTCCTATCCGCATGGAGTATTGGAACGCCGACGGGAGTCGCGCCGAGATGTGCGGAAATGGCCTGAGATGTGTGGCGCGCTTGGCTGTGGATCTCGGAATGGCCTCCGAGGGGGCCTTCGATGTCAACACCCCTGTGGGAGCTCGTCGCGTCGAGGTCGACGGTGACGACATCGCGGTCGAGCTGGGCGCTGTGTCTGTGACGGGGCACGAGAAGATCGACGGTGACCGCTATCACCTGATTGATGTAGGCAACCCCCACGCGGTCGTGGAGGTCGATGATCTCGATGCGGCTCCCGTGTCGACCGTTGGCCCTCGAATAGAGAATCATGAGCATTTCCCCAAAGGAACCAACGTCGAGTTTGTCCGATTCGACGCCGACGGAGTGACTATGCGCGTCTGGGAGCGCGGGGTAGGGGAGACCCTTGCTTGCGGCACGGGGATGGTCGCAGCCGCCTTTGTTGCAACCAAGGCGGCGAAGATGCAGTCACCGGTGACAGTTCGTGTCCCGGGGGGCGCCGGCACCGTCGAGTTCCGCGACGGCAAGTCCTGGCTGATAGTGCCTGTCAGCTACTCGTTCAAAGGAGTCTGGGACCGAGCCAAGCCAGGAGCCGGCGCTCAGGGGTAGCGCCGAAGGACGCTGACCACTTTGCCGATCAGCTCGACCCCTTCGCTGAAGACCATCGGCTGGTAGGCAGGGTTCTCCGACTCGAGGATGACTTTCCCGTCTTTGCGACGGAGTCGTTTGACAGTTGCCTCCTCGCCATCGATGAGCGCAGCGACGATCTCGCCGTCGCGCGCTTCCTTCTGGCTCTGGATCGCCACGAGGTCGCCCTCATGGATTCCAGCATCGATCATCGAGTCACCCTTGACCTCGAGGAGGAAGACCGGACCATTCCCAACGAGCTCTACCGGTAGCGGCAGGACATCGTCGACGTTCTCCGCGGCGAGAATCGGTGTTCCGGCGGCGATT
>QQVI01000002.1:0-1950 GCA_003388545.1 Actinomycetota bacterium | reverse complement strand
CCCATGTCGGCTAGCGACGACAGCTGGCTGTGGACGCTGGAAGGGGAGGAGAGGCCTACAGCATCGCCAATTTCTCTAACCGAAGGCGGGTAGCCCCGGTCGTTCACGGTCTCGCGGATGTAGTCGAGCACCTGCTTCTGACGCTCGCTCAGTTTCGGGGACTTCTCCATCTCTGACTCCTTCGAACAGATGTTCGCAATGCTACTCGATCGGGGTGCGCCACCCAAACATTTGTTCGATCCTCTTTTCATCTTGACATCGAACACGTGTTCGCTAAAGTATCGAACGCATGTTCGGTAAAGCCCCGAACCCGCACAACCAGGCTCCGGACCGTTCCGGGGCCGAATTACACAAGGAAGGAAGACCAGTGACCAGGGACCCACTCCAGCTGTCCGTCCGACTGCTTGTCCTACCGGTAGTCCTGGCGCTGGTCTTCTTCTTTGTCGGGAGCCCGGCTGACGCCGAAGCCCCTATCCAGACCGTCGAATATGTGGTCGAGGCCGGAGACACTCTCTGGGCGATCGCCTCAGATGCCGGAGACGGGATTGACCCGAGGGCGGCGTTGATAGAGATCCAGGAATTGAACGGAATCGAAGGCGGGCTCATCCATCCTGGTCAGGTCCTTCTGATACCCAGGGGCTGAATCAGACCGATTCGTCTAGCCTGGGGCGATGCTTTGCCCCACCTGTGGAGCTGACGACACGCGCGTTATCGACAGCCGCCCGGCCGAGGCAGGCGAGTCGATCCGACGGAGGCGAGTCTGCGAGGCGTGTGAGAGTCGCTTCACCACCTATGAGCGGATCGAGCCCCAGCTGATGGTGCGCAAACGCGACGGGCACCTCGAGCCCTTCTCCGCCGCCAAGCTCGTGGCAGGGATGTCTGCCTCGCTCGCCGATCGATCGATCTCGGGCTCCGCTGTGGAGGAGCTGGCCGCAGAGGTCGAGGCCGCCGTCCGCCAGCAAGGTGCCCAGGTCAAATCCGATGTCATCGGCCGTGAGGTACTGGACCGGTTGAAGGAGCTCGACGAGGTCGCCTACCTTCGTTTTGCCTCCGTCTACAAGGACTTCAAAGACGCAGCGGACTTCGAGAAGGAAGTCGCCGCTCTCGAATCATCCGGTCAATGAGACCAGCGCATCTTGGGCAGCTTCGATCTGGCTGACTACGGCCTGACGGGCGACTTCGGTCTCTGCCTCCAGTAAGTCCCAAGCAGCCGAGAGCTCAGCGCTCAGGTCGTCGAGCGCAGCAGCCGCGGCCAGGGCATCATCCTCACGGAGACCGTCGAGATAGGCCGTCTGGATGCCTTCTAGCCGGTTGCCGATTGCCGTTAGGTTCTGTGTCACCGGCGTCATCACCCCATCGGGCAGAGACGACAGCATCGTCTCGAACCGGGATCGCCACGAACCGAAGTCGGTTGCAGCCGTCGCAAGATCGATCGATTCCGGATCGGTTATCAACGGGGGCGGGGTGAGCACCGGAGCCACCGCTCCGACGTATGCCGCCGCACTGGTGAGGCCCTTGGAGGCTTCTAACGCGTGGGTGGCGGCCTCTGAGGCGATAGACCGCGTGCTCGACTGCGTCTGCGGCAATTCGGCAGCCACGGAGAAGAGGGCCCGGCTCGCGTCATCTGTCTGCCCACTCGCGGTGAGGATTGACTCGGCGATTGGGTCGCCTGTGGCCGTCAGCGCCAGGACCGCTTCGGCCATGGGCTCGAGAGTGTCGCCGAGATCTCGCGCTGCATCCTGCACGGCCACGACGACAAGGTCTGAGCCCGTCTGCTGAGTCCCCCAAGCCCAATACCCTGCGTAGGCGAGGACGCCGAGGATGACCCCCCAGATCACCACAAAGGGCCAGCGGATTCTCTTGTTCAAACGTCGTTCCAGCTCGGCCGGCTTCCAGTCGACGAGAGAGTCCGTTTCCAGCTCGGTGGTGTTCCACAGCTCTTCGACTGTG
>QQVI01000151.1 GCA_003388545.1 Actinomycetota bacterium | reverse complement strand
ACGACACAGCTTCTGAGTCTCCATCCCGCCGAAAGAGTCGCGTGGGACGGGCGCGTCGTCGTTGGCGTATCCCTTGACGACGCTTCCGGCTTCATCGCTGACGATCAGATGAGATGTCATGTCGAAATGTCTGGTCAGAAGATTGGCCGTCCGCCATGCGGCCATCTCATACGAGACGTAAAACAGCTCTTTGACGTCTTCGACGTTGAGATCATGATTCTCCTTCGCCATGTCCAGCCGGGGCAGAACCGCCGACTCCGGGACGAGGACGGCGGCCGCGAAGTAGGCAGTCTCGACGCGTTGACGGAGGAAGGTCTCGAGATCCGGGAGCTGCTCGTGATCAAGCAGGAAGCCGGCAAGAGTCTGGAGAATCGCCTTTCTCGCCTGACGAGTCTTCAGCTCGTTCCTCTGCGCGATGTAGATGCGATGGTTGTCCAGGTCGATGATCGACCGGGCGAATGAGGGCATGTCATCTATCGGGCTGATCGCGAAGCCCGCTCGAGAAGTGAGGTCGATGAGGTTCCTGGAAGTGAACGGTCCCTCTCCGGCGTAACCGCTGGTGGCGAGAGCCTCTGCAGCCTCTTCTTCAACCGGCTGCAGGTATCCGCCCAGGCTTGTCAACCATTCAGTGACGATCCCATTGGCCCGCTTTATCTCGACGCTGTTGGCAGACCCGAGCCCGGACTTCTTCTGGAGCTGCTCATGGAGCCCAACGATGTGGCCCAATGTCTCATTGTCCAGTTTTGCCGAGGGCTTGATGGTCGGCAGATCCAATGACTCGAAGAACGATGAGTCCTGAGCCCGCAAGAGGGCGATCTCGAGGCGATCACGATGCGTGGGAGGCCTCGTGTCGATGAGCTCATCGAGCTCCACGCCGAGGGCACCAGCTAAGTCGAGGATCAGTTGCAGTTTCGGCTCCTTCTTGCCGTTCTCCAAGAGCGACAAGTAGGGCCCGGGCTTCCCAACTCTCTCTCCGAGATCATCCAACGTCAGATCAGCCTTTTTGCGGTGATGGCGGAGACGACGGCCCAACACGAGAGGATCGAGGTAAGGAGATTCGGTCATTTCATGCTCCTACGAAAGATGAGGCGATCTTACCGACTGAAGGGTTCATTACGAAGCCGAGAACCTAGAAAGCTAGGTTCTTATGAACCAGTTCCGAGAAACCGAAGTGGAGCGCCGGATACTCACTCCCGACGCCGTCGCCTTCCTCACCGATCTGGAACGGGAGTTTGGGTGGAGACGCGGCCAGATCCTCGCCCGTCGCCAAGGCCGCCAGCTCGCTATCGCAGCTGGCAATCGCCCCGACTTCCTGGTTGAGACCGAAGAGGTACGAGCCGGGAACTGGGCGATTGCACCCGTGCCTCTCGACCTTCAGGACCGGCGGGTGGAGATAACGGGCCCGGTGGACCGGAAGATGATGATCAACGCGCTGAACTCGGGCGCCCGGGTCTTCATGGCCGACTTCGAGGACGCCAACACCCCGACGTGGCGCAATCTTCTGCATGGACAAGCAAACCTCGTCGACGCTTACCGGCGCGAGATTCGACTGGAGACCGAGAAGAAGACGTATGAGCTGAACGACGAGGTCGCAACCCTGGTCGTGAGGCCACGGGGTTGGCATCTCGAGGAGAAGCATTTCCTGGTCGATGGGCAGCCCATGTCAGCCTCCCTTTTCGACTTTGGGTTGTACATGTTCCACGGAGGTCGAGCTGCCCTGCGCGCCGGCACGGGACCATACCTCTACTTGCCGAAGCTCGAGTCACACCTGGAAGCGCGGTTGTGGAACGACGTGTTCGTCTGGGCCCAGGAGCGGCTGGGGATGGCTCAGGGCACGATCAAGGCGACCGTCCTGATCGAGACGGTTCTTGCGGCCTTTGAGATGGATGAGATCTTGTACGAGCTCCGCGACCATGCAGCCGGCCTGAATGCCGGTCGGTGGGATTACATCTTCAGCGTCATCAAGAAGTTTCGAGGCGATCCCGACTTCGTCTTGCCAGATCGTTCCCAGATAACGATGACGGTTCCATTCATGCACGCCTACACGGAGCTGATGATCCAGACCTGCCATAGGCGTGGGGCCCATGCAATCGGGGGCATGGCCGCTTTCATCCCCGATCGGCGCGACGAAGAGGTCACCGCCAACGCCATTTCCGCAGTGCGCTCGGACAAGGCCCGCGAGGCCGAGGCAGGATGCGACGGCACGTGGGTCGCCCATCCCGATCTCGTGGATGTGGCGCGTGAGGAGTTCGATGCGGTCCTGGGGAATCGGGCCAACCAGCTCGATCGGAAGCGGGACGACGTCGATGTGACCGCCGAGGATCTCCTCGACCTCGACTTCCCGGGCAGTGTGACACTCGAGG
Source organism: Actinomycetota bacterium (assembly GCA_003388545.1). Taxonomy (GTDB): domain Bacteria; phylum Actinomycetota; class Acidimicrobiia; order Spongiisociales; family ZC4RG35; genus MA-ANB-1. The sequence goes on along the minus strand of QQVI01000151.1, from coordinate 4,125 downwards.
GCGTGCGAACGAATGTTGAAGTTGGGATCTTGTATCTGGCGTCCTGGCTGTCGGGCAACGGTGCTGCTGCCATCAACAACCTCATGGAAGACGTCGCCACGGCGGAGATATCACGTTCGCAAATCTGGCAATGGGTGCAGCACGGGGTGGCTACGGACCGCGGGGTCATCGTTGGCGAGGCTCTTGTGCGAAACATGGTGCGCGAGGTGGTCGATGCGCTGGAACGAGCGGGCTACGACAACGTCAATCAACTCCACAGCGCCCGGAAGATTTTCGAAGACGTTGCCTTGGGTGACGAATTCGTCGAGTTCCTGACGCTGTCCGCCTACGACCTGATCAACTGACCTATGGAGATACAAGAAATGGACCGAAAAGCAGAAGCCGCTCAGCTGGAGAAAGCCTGGTCGACCGATCCTCGTTGGCAGGGGATCGATCGCGACTACACCGCCAGGGAGGTCGTGGATCTTCGCGGGAGTCTGCGGGAGGAACACACGTTCGCGAGGTTGATGTCCGAGAAGCTGTGGGGTCTCCTCCATGAGGACGACTACGTCAACGCCCTCGGCGCCCTGAGTGGGGGACAGGCGACCCAAATGGTCAAAGCCGGGCTCAAGGCGATCTATCTGTCGGGATGGCAGGTGGCAGGTGATGCGAACCTCGCCGGAGAGGTGTACCCGGATCAATCGCTCTACCCGGCGAATTCTGCCCCTTCACTCGTCAAGCGAATCAACAACGCCCTTCGTCGGGCCGACCAGATCCATTGGGCCGAAGGTGACGACTCCACCGACTGGTTTGCACCGATCGTCGCCGATGGCGAGGCGGGGTTCGGGGGAGCGCTCAATGTCTTCGAGCTCACCAAAGCCTTCATCCAAGCTGGTGCTGCAGGGGTGCACTTCGAAGATCAGCTCGCTTCGGAGAAAAAGTGTGGGCACATGGGTGGCAAAGTGCTCGTTCCCACGAGCCAGCACATTCGCACGCTTCAGGCGGCTCGACTGGCGGCAGACGTTCTGGACGTCCCGACGCTGGTTGTGGCCCGCACCGACGCCAACGCGGCCACCCTGCTGACCTCCGATGTCGACCCGAGAGACCAGGAGTTCACCACTGGTGAGCGGACTGCGGAAGGGTTCTATCACGTGCGCAACGGCCTGGACGCCGCCATCTCGCGGGGCCTTTCCTATGCGCCTTATGCAGACCTGCTGTGGTGCGAGACGGCAAAGCCGGATCTCGATGAGGCTCGCCGGTTTGCCGAGGCGATCCACGCCAGGTACCCCAACAAGATGCTCGCCTACAACTGCTCGCCCTCGTTCAATTGGTCGGCGCATCTCGATGAGGGAACCATTGCGCGATTCCAAAAGGAGTTGGGTTCGATGGGATATCGCTTCCAATTCATCACCCTGGCCGGATTCCATGCACTCAACGCTTCGATGTTCGAGTTGGCGCGTGGATATGGCGAGGCTGGGATGCCCGCCTACGTCGAGCTGCAGAACCGCGAATTCGCGATGGAGCAACACGGCTACACGGCAACCAAGCATCAGCGCGAGGTTGGTGCCGGTTACTTCGACAGGGTGAGTCAGACGATCTCGGGGGGTGCCGCTTCGACACTCGCCCTCGTCGGCTCGACCGAAGAGGAGCAGTTCTAAGAACTGGCCGCGGTTTAGTCTCACGCGGTGAGACGCCTTCGATCGTTGCTGCTTGCCGCGGGGTTCCTGCTGGCTTCGGCGTGTAGCCCCCAGCTGGGCGAAGGTGTCTCGGTGTTCCCGATCATCGGCGATGACCCTGCAGATCTCGTCGAGACCATGGAATGGGGCGATACCCCGGCTCTTCCAGAATTCCCTGGCGGCGAATCGACCGTTCTCGAAGTCCTCGAGGACTCGACATCCGAGGTCTTGCGCATCGCCGTCGAGGGTGGAGGCTGCCCACCAACCGCACAGGTCCGAGTCACAGGATCACCGGAGGCTGTGAGCATCGAGATGGTGCTGGGGGGAGCGATCGCACCGCCGGGCACCGAGTGCACCGACATCCTCACAACTCACGAGCTCATAATCAGATTCCACGAGCCCATCGACCTCGATGGCCTCGAGTTGGCGGCCCGTCGCACGGGCCCAGGTGCTTGAGGCTGGTCGAGCTGCAGATGGAGCAGTCTCAGGTTGGCCTGGCCTGCGGGAGGCCCGGTTTCGTCATCGAGCCCCCAGGAACCAAGAGATTCGGGTGACCTGCAGAGGTCACCCGAATCGCGTTGGAATGGATTCGGATGGCGGTGTACCGGCGGCCGCGGGAAGAGAAGTACCGTCAGCGTTCGTAAGGAACAGCCGTCCGGAGAGAAACGGCCGCCGGCCCCGCCGTCTCGACACCGGGAAGGCCAGTGCCGAGAAGCCTCATCGGTTTCTCTAGCCTCTCACGATCGTCGTCCACTCCAAACCATGAACCATGGGGCTAGATCGATCACTTGCTCTCGTCGTAGTCGTGGACATATCAAGTATTCGTTGCCGACGAGAAGACGGATGTGACCCTCGATGCGACACGGCCGTCGCATCGATCGGTGATCAGCCCGGAAGAGGGGGACTAACCCTCGACGATCACGGTTGCCTGCATCTGAGGGTGAAATCTGCAGAAGTATGTGTAGGTCCCGGGCTCATCGAGGGTGAAGGTGAATTCCTCACCGGGCGAGATGCCATCCGAATCCCACACGTCGTCATCCGAAGTGGTCGTGTGAGAGACACTGTCTTGGTTGCTCCACTTGACAGTGGTGCCCGCCTCAACGGTGATCTCGGCCGGTTGGAAGGAGATGTTTTGCATCACGACCTCACTCTCCGGGCCATCGGTTGGCGGGGAGGTATCGGCAGTGGTCGTAGTGCTATCTCCATCTGTCGGTGACGTCGTCGCAGAAGTCCCATCGTCTCCGCCACATGCCCCCAGCAGAAACAACATTGCTATTGCTATTGCGAGTCGCCTCGAGCTCATCAATTTCCTTCCGTCTGGTTTCCTGCCCATACCCACCGATACGTCTTTGGAACCAAATCGGTTCGCGACGGTGGCCAACGCGGGCAACCTTACGCCGGAGTCCTGCGGACGCGTATGGTCCATCTCGATGACGGACTGCTCCCACCCGAATGCAACCTGGCACAAAGTGGCCGACCTCGATGAGCTACCGGAGGGAAGGGTCATGCCTATCCATGTTGGCAGTCGGACCCTGGTCCTGACCCACTTCGATGGTGCCTTCGGAGCACTCGACAACCGCTGCCCACACCAGGGCGGGCCCCTCGCAGAGGGCTCGATAGAGAAAGGATGGCTGCGGTGTCCCTGGCACGGGTACGACTACAACCCTTTGAATGGAAGTCCCCCGGAGGGGTTTGACGACGCGCCACCTTGCTTCGCGACACAGACGCGCGAAGACGGGGTCTATGTGGCGTTGCCTCCCGAGGAGGACCGCGTCCGGACAGTCAGCGATGTCCTCGTCGAAACGATGGTCAATTGGGGAGTCACGCACGTTTTCGGGATGGTTGGCCACTCCAATCTCGGCTTCGCCGATGCGATGCGCGAGGCAGAGAGCAGGGGCGAGCTCACCTATGTGGGCATCAGGCATGAGGGCGCTGCGTCGTTCGCGGCGAGTGCGTACGGAAAGCTCACGGGAAGGCTGGCAGCTTGCTTTGCCATCGCCGGGCCCGGCTCCACCAATCTCTTGACCGGTCTCTACGACGCCAAAGTCGACCGGGCCCCTGTGCTTGCGATATCGGGCCAGGTCCCGTCGAAGGTGAAGGGTCGGGGTGCCTTCCAGGATCTCGACCTGGAGTCTGCATTTGCGGATGTGGCCCGCTACTCGGCGACGGTCCAGGCCGGGTCGGACCATGCCGAGCTCATGACCCTGGCCTGTAAGACGGCTCTGGTTCAGCGTGACGTCTCCCACCTGATGCTTCCCGACGAGGTGCAGATGATCGAGAGCGACGAGCCGGCGGGGACGCCCGATGGCAGGGTCGGGGATCGTCACACCGCACCGAGCTCGGATGTGCTGGCCGAGGCGATGAAGATGATCACAGCCTCGAAGAGGCCGCTCTTCATCGTGGGAGCCGGCTCACGATTCGATATGAGCCCGATCGTCGACCTGGCGGAGCGAATCGGGGCTCCACTGGT
>QQVI01000339.1 GCA_003388545.1 Actinomycetota bacterium | reverse complement strand
GACGTCTCTCGCAGACAAGCCCGCCTTGGTCCGCGCTCCCGCCGAAGTGCGCCGGGCGCGCATTCGCGGAATCGTCTACTTCGTCCTCGCCGTTGCTACCTATGTGCTGCTCGCCTCGACCACCGAGGGCGACGTTGTCTTCCGTCTGGGCGATGCGCCTGGCGATCTCGACCTGACACTCTCCGCAGCAGGTCTCGCTACTGCCAGTGCCGTCGTCTTCGGATTCCTGGGAGCTCTCGAGATCGGCCGACGCGGGCTGGGTCGTTGGAGCAACATTGCGCTCTCGATCGCGCTGGCGCTCTTTGCCTTTGCTTTTCTCGGCTGGGCCGCGGCGGGCAAGTCCCTCAGCCTCGTCGGGATGCTGGAAGGGTCGGTAGCCGCTGCCACCCCAATCGCCTTCGGCGCCCTTTCGGGTGTCATGTGTGAGCGTGTGGCCGTGATCAACATCGGCATCGAGGGGATGCTGCTCACCGGTGCCTTCATGGGCGCCGTCATCGGGACGGTCGTCAACCCGGTCGGAGGCGTCGTGGCAGCAACGCTCGCAGGTGGCGTGATGGCAGCGATCCTCGCCGTGCTCGCCATCAAGTACCGGGTAGATCAGATCATTGCCGGCGTTGTCATCAACATCCTCGCACTGGGCCTCACATCGTTCCTCAGCGCGCAGATCCTGGTCGAGAACTCCTCCGCCTACAACAACCCGGGAGTCTTGAGACCCATCAAGATCCCGGTGCTCGGCGATATCCCGATCATCGGGCGGATCTTCTTCGACCAGAACATATTCATCTACGCCCTGTTCATCATCACGGCGGGAATGACCTACGGCCTCTTCCGGACCCGATGGGGGCTTCGCTCACGAGCCGTCGGCGAGCACCCCAAGGCCGCCGACACGCTGGGCATCAACGTGTTCCGGACGCGATACATGAACGTGATCATCGGTGGGATGATCGCCGGGTTCGGCGGCGCCTACTTCACCCTCGGCTCCGTGGGGGCCTTCAACGAGAACATGACGGCCGGACGAGGATTCATCGGCCTGGCAGCCATGATCTTCGGTCGTTGGCATCCGGTGGGCGCGCTGGCCGCGGCCCTCGTGTTCGGTTTCGCCGACTCGCTCCAGGTGAAGCTGGCGATCCTCGACTCGGGGATCCCATCGGAGTTCCTCCTGATGGCTCCCTATCTCGTGACGATCATCGTCGTCGCCGGGGTGGTTGGAGCGGCGCGGCCGCCCGCGGCAGACGGCCAGCCCTACATCAAGGAGTAAGCCCGCAGGACTCCGCTACGGAGCAGTGGTGGTGGATGTGGTCGACTCGTTCCCTGTCGCCGTGACCTGGGGTCGCCCGATGACGATGATCTCATCGATGGCCAGTTCCTTGAAGACGTTCCCATCGGTCAGCGTTGCCACATAGGCGCTCTGGATCTCGAACTCGATCCAGTTCGCCCCCATTGCCGCATACACGATCGATTGCTCTCCGGGAATGTCCTCCAGTTCGTGATTCAAGGCCGAAACCGAGTCGGATGCCTCGATGACCAGGCCCCGCGCCCGGTAATTCTGACGGAACCGGGTCTCTTCGGTGAGACCTCGCCAGATGATCTGCTGAATGACCATGGGCTGGTCGAAAGTGAGTCTGATGCGGATCCGCTCATCGGTCTCCTGCAGCTCTTCCCAATTGACCTGGTAGGAGTCGTCGGTGCCGGAAGTGAGGTTGGCGCATACAAACGAAGAGATCCCTTCGACCGAGCAAGTCTCACTGATCACGGCTATCGGCCCGTTCTCTTCGACGACTGGCACCGTCGTAGATGTCGAGGCGATCGTCGTCGAAGTGGCCGGGTCGTCGCCGGCAAAGACATTGAACAGCAGTGCGACGATGACCACCCCGAAGAGAAGACCGCTGATGGCGAGGGCCGCCCGCACGCCCGCTGTGGCCTGGACCGCCGGTCTTGGTGCCGTGGGCAGTGGAGCCTGGCTCAGACGAGCGCCACACTCTTCACAGTGACGGTTTGAGGCTGGGTTGGCCGCACCACAAGATGGGCAGTACGTGGAATTCTGGGAGCCTGATTCCGGCTGTCGCTTCGGACGCGGGCTTTGCTCGGGCTCGGGCGGCTCGGACAGCTCGAACTTCTCGAAGCCGCTCGAACTGACCGAGATCACGTTCCCGTGAGTCTCTTTCATCGGGTCCATGAAGGCGCCACAATTCGGGCAGAACTGCTCGTCTGCGGCGACGGTCGCGTCGCATTGTTCACATTTGCGAAGTGCCACGTCCCTCCTTCGGCGGGTATTGTGCCACGGTCGTGGTCGTGTTCGCCATCAGGACATACGAGCCCTGGACGGTGACATCGGTCCTTGGAGGAGTTCTGCTTCTCCTGGCCGGTGTGGCCGTCTTGATTTTGGCGATCCGCCTGCGTAATCGTTAAACGAATGGTTCAAATCTGATGGCTTTCCGGTGCGAGTCCTGCGGGCACAAATCCCCAAAGTGGATGGGATTCTGCCCACAGTGTGGCAACGACCTGCCACTAATCGAGGACTCTTCGACGACCACCAGGAAACAGAAGCCGGCGACGGCTGTTGCGCTCGAAGATGCACGCGACAACGTAGGCGACAGATTCATCACCGGGTGGGGCGAGATCGACAGGGTGCTCGGAGGCGGTCTTGTCACCGGGTCTGTGCTGCTGCTTGGGGGAGAGCCCGGTGTCGGCAAATCGACACTTCTGCTCCAGGTGGCGGGTTTCATCGCCGAGCGCGATGGCTCGGTTCTAGTTGCCAGCGCCGAGGAGTCGGCCCACCAGGTGGCGATGCGCGCTCAACGCCTGGGAATCGACGGCGGTTCGATCCGCCTCGTCTCTGACGACGACACAGATGCAATCGTCGCACTCACCGCCGAGGAGCGACCCGACCTCCTCGTTGTCGACTCGATACAAACGGTCGGTGTGGGCGAGTTGTCAGGGGCACCGGGTGGCGTTGCTCAAGTCCGTGAGTCGGCGGCCCGACTGGTGAGGCTGGCGAAGACGACAGGGGTCCCGGTTGTGCTCGTCGGCCACGTGACAAAGGAGGGCGGGCTTGCGGGGCCCAAGCTTCTCGAGCACATGGTGGATGTCGTCCTCTACCTGGAGGGCGACCCGGATCGAGGCTTCCGGGTGTTGCGCTCGATGAAGAACAGATTCGGCCCGACCCACGTCTCAGGCATGTTCGACATGCAAAGCGAAGGTCTCGTGGAGGTCGACGACCCTTCCAAGGTGTTCCTGTCGGGGTGGGAGTCGGAGGTGGCGGGCACGGTGGTCTTCCCGGCGGTGGAAGGCCGGAGAGCTGTGCTCGTGGAGATACAGGCGCTGGTGACCGAGACCAATCTCGCCCAGCCTCGCAGGTCTATTCGTGGGCTCGACCCGACACGTGTCAACCAAGTGATCGCGGTGCTCGATCGTCACGCGGGTTTGAAGCTGTACCAGCACGAGGTCTATGTGAACGTTGTCGGTGGCTGGCGAATCAGTGACCCCGGCTGCGATCTCGCCGTGGCTCTTGCCATTGCATCCTCGAGACAGGACCACGCTCTGGGCAGGCTTGCCGCCTACGGAGAGGTGGGCCTTGCCGGCGAGGTGCGAGGCATCCCGTTCGAGGCGAGGCGTAAGGAGGAGTTGGATCGCATGGGTGTCACGCGCCGCATCGCCCCAGGGGGAGGCGAGCCGATGCGACTCAATGAGGCTTTGGCGCAGGCGGATCTAATGCCGGGACGACCGGGCAAGTGATAGCCTGACTCCCGTGGGTGGCCAGTCGATCCAGGAGATGCTTCAACGTCTCGCGCCGGGGACGCCGATGCGGCGTGCCCTCGAGCGCATCATCCAGCAAGGCAAAGGTGGCCTCATCGTCCTTGGTGACGGCTCGGCCGTCGGAGAGGCGAGCTCTGGAGGATTCAGCCTGCGGGGCACGTCCTTCACGCCTGCCAGGCTTGCCGAGCTGTCAAAGATGGACGGCGGAATCGTCCTCGATGACGACTGGTCCAAGATCGTCTCGGCGGCCGTTCATTTCGTTCCCGATGGGTCGATCCCGACGGACGAGACCGGGGCACGTCATCGCACCGCGGAGCGTCTGGCAGTTCAGACCGGTAAGGCTGTGATTGCAGTGAGTGAGGGGAGGCACATCGCCACCCTCTTCTACCAGGGGCAGAAGGTCGAGCTGGCCGCGCCTACCGAAGTAGCAGCGCACGTCAACCAGGAGCTGCAAAGCCTCGACCGCCTCCGTCGGCGCCTGGACGATGCCGAGATGCGCCTCACCCGGCTCGAGGTGGCAGGACTGGCGACCTACCGGTGGGTCCTTACCGTGATCCAGCGTGCCGAGCTCGTGGAGCGCCTCGGCGACATGGTCGCCGCCCGGGCCACAACCATGGGTGACGAAGGGCGGATCGTCTCGCTGCAGCTTCACGACCTGCTTGCCGGTGTCGAGCAGACGATGCGTCTCGTGCTCCAGGACTACATCAAGCCGCTTCGCTCCGGGTCGGTCAACAAGGCATACGAGAAGCTCTCCGAGCTGCAGGGCAGTGACCTCGAGGATCTCTCCCGCATCGGTCGTGAGATCGGGTTTCCCGAAATCGACGATCCAGCCGAGCCACGCGGTCACAGAATCCTCTCCCAGGCGGGTCGTCTCCCAGACAACGTCCGGAACGACCTGGTCCGTCACTTCGGCAAGCTCGGGAAGGTCCTGAAGGCCGACCGTGACTCGCTGATCGCAGTGGAAGGTGTTGGTGAGACCCGGGCCGATCAGCTTCGCACCTACTTCGATCGCCTCGAGACCCTCGCCGAGGAGTGGGAGCCCCCACTGACGGGTTGAACCGGGCGCCCGTTACACTCCGGATCCGTAATGGCATCAAAAACCGCAAAGTACGCCAAGGGTGACAAGGTCGTCCATCCCCAGCACGGTGCGGCGACGATCGTCAAGAAGGTCAAACAAGAGTTCAACGGCGAGAAGATGGACTACTACATCCTCGAGATCGCCACAGAGCAGTTGACCGTGATGGTCCCGCAGGACAAGGCCGAAGATCTGATCCGGCCCGTCATCTCGAAGACGAAGTCCCGGGAGGTCCTCCGCTCTCTGAAGGAAGACCCTGAAGAGGCAGGCTCGAACTGGAGCCGCTGGTACAAGGTCCTCACGGAGAAAATGACGTCTGGCGACATCTTCCAGGTCGCAGAAGTGGTTCGTGACCTGTCATTCGCACAGCAGACGAAGGGGATCAGCCCCGCGTTGAAGCGGATGCTCTCCAAAGCTCGGACCACGCTCAGCTCGGAGATCGCCTTCAGCCTCCAGGTCGACGAGGAAGAGGCCATCAAGAAGATCGATCGGGCCCTGCCCAAGGTCGAACCAGAAGAAGACGAATGAGCCAAGACGTCCCGGTCGCCACGACCCGGGTCGGATGGGGGTTCGATGCTCATGTCATCGACGACAACCCCCCTTTGCTTCTTGGGGGCGTTGAGGTATCCGGGGAGATGGGACTCGCCGGCACCTCCGATGCCGATGCCCTCGCCCACGCCGTGACCGACGCCGTCCTTGGCGCTTGCGCTCTCGGCGACATCGGCGAGCACTTCCCCTCCGACGATCCCAGCCTGGAAGGCGCCGATTCGATGTTCATGGTCCGTCAGACGGCGACGATGGCGGTCGCGGCCGGATTTCGAATTGCGCATCTCGACGCGACCGTCATTGCCGAGCAGGTGAGGATCGCCCCGCATCGTGCTGCAATCCGCGAGAAGCTCGCCGACGCCCTCGGCGTTCCCGTCGACCACGTTTCGGTCAAGGCGACCAGCACCGACGGCATGGGCTACACCGGTACCTCCGAGGGAATCGCCGCCGTGGCAGTGGTCACGGTCGTGCCCACCAATTGACCGCTTCCTTAGGTTCATCGTGTCACATATGAGTCGTGACGGGAACAGAAAGCGGCCCGCCGTTGAATAACATCGTCTGACCACATGCTCCATGTCTACAACACGCTCGGACGCGCCCTGCAACCCTTTCGCACCCGCCGCGAGGGGAAAGTGGGGATCTACCTCTGTGGGCCCACCGTCCAATCCGAGCCTCACGTCGGTCATGGTCGATCGGCAGTGGCTTTCGATGTCATCCGTCGCTATCTGAGCTGGAAGGGCTACGACGTGACCCTGGTCAGGAATGTGACCGACATCGAGGACAAGATCATCAAAGCCGCCGAGGAATCGGGCACGTCGGTGGAGGAGCTTGCAGTCGCTATGGCCGACCGATTCCGCCGTGGCTACGCCGCGCTCGGCGTGTCCGAGCCGGACCATGAGCCGAAGGCAACGGAGACGATTCCCGAGATCATCGACCTGGTCGAGCGATTGATCGAGCGCGGTCTCGCCTACGAAGCCGACGGGGACGTCTACTTCGCTGTTCGCGCCCTCGAGTCGTATGGGAAGCTTTCAGGCCACGATCCCGATGAGCTCCGCTCGGGGTACCGCATCGAGCCCGGTGAGGCCAAACACGATCCGCTTGACTTCGCTCTGTGGAAGTCGGCCAAACATGGCGGGGCGTG
>QQVI01000342.1 GCA_003388545.1 Actinomycetota bacterium | reverse complement strand
TTCGACCGGCGTCAAATCGTGCGATTCATGGCCCCACGAGCCGCAAGGTCTTCGCTCATCCCGCAGGTGGAGCGAACCAAAGTCGTCGGGCTGATCGCCCTCCCTGGCGCCATGACCGGGCTCTTGCTGGCCGGGGTCGAACCGGTCGAGGCTGTCGCGGTTCAGCTTCTCGTGATGTACCTGGTCCTGGGAACGGCGGCGCTTTGCGTTGTGTCAACGGTTGCAGCCATAACCCGGGGTGCGGTCACCAAAGACCTACTCCTGGCCGCCTGGGTGTCAGACGAGGAAGAGAACGACTCCTGAACGGACACCGGCTCTCCCGGGCAGCGAGCGATCTCCAACGCGCATCCTCCTAGGCTCGCGCCTGATGCGTTCACCTCACATCCCACCACCCGCCATCGATCCAGCAGCTGTCATCTCTCCCGGGTCGCATATCTATGGGGACGTGGAGATCGGCCCGAACAGCTTCGTGCTCTTCGGGGCGGTGATTCGCGCCGAGCTCGACCGGATCAGGATCGGGTCGGAGACCAATGTGCAGGACAACGCCGTTCTTCACTGCGACGAGGACATCCCTTGCCTCGTCGGAGACCGGGTGACGATCGGGCACTCGGCCGTGGTCCACGGAGCGAGAGTCGGCGACCGAGCGTTGATCGCCATCGGCGCCAAGGCACTCAACGGATCGGTGATCGGCGAAGGAGCCTGGTTAGGCGCCGGCTCTGTGCTCGGCGAGAACAAGAAGATCCCACCGTGGACGCTGGCAGTCGGCGTGCCGGCGAAGCCGATTCGTCGTCTCACCGAAGCCGAGATCCGGAGGGCCGACGAGGGCGTCGAGCACTATCTGGCCCTGACCGCGGAATACCGAGAGATCTTCGCTAGCCAGGCATGAGCTGAGCTAGCGCCGCCCCTCTCAGACTGTCGAAGGCTTGCGCGGTGCGATGTTTCGGTTGACTCTGAAGACGTTGTCTGGGTCGTACTGGCCCTTGATCCGCTCCAACCGAGCGAGGTTCCCTCGATATGCCGCTGCCGACCTGTCGTCACCCTCGTCTTCGGTCTGGAAGTTGATGTAGTTCCCACCAGTTGAGTAGGGCTGAAGAGCCTCCCAAGCAGTTCGGACCCATTGTCTGTTCCTCTCCGACGCTGCGGAGTCATCGACCGGGTTCATGGCCTGGATCACGCACGCATAGGCAGCGTCGCGATTGCCGACTGCTCCGTCGTCCTCATGGCGCTCATTCAGCGCTCCCTGGACGTGAAAGAGGACTGCCTGATTCGCCGGCGCCGCCAGCCCATCGAACTGAGCCCGATAAGTAGTGAGTATGTCTTCAGATAGACCCGGGACAAACTCCGACTTCCAGTAGTAGTTCATGCCCTTTGGCTGTGTGGCGTCGAGCATCGACTGCTGAGCCGCATACTCCTTCACCTGAATCAGGTCAGCCCAGGGGGAGCCGTGGCCTTTCACATCGGCGAGGTCGCGTTCGGCTTCCTCGGGAGATCCGGTGTGATTCACCACGAATCCGATCATCGGCTTCCCATGGTGCTCCTCGCCGAGCCAGGGCGCCGGTGGTGCGTTGCGCATCAACATCGCCATCGTCAGCTTCCTCGGGGCATTCTCAGTGACCTGCCGGAACAGGTTGGTCACTGATTCGGCCTCCTCGGCCGACCAAGCGATTAGGCCTGCCGTCACCTCGGGGCCGATCTCGTGAAGCCGGAAGACGAATCGAGTGACTACGCCGAAGTTGCCACCGCCCCCTCGCAGGGCCCAGAAGAGATCGGGATTCTCATGGCGGGATGCGGTCAAGACAGAGCCGTCTGCCGTGACGACTTCGGCCTCGATCAGGTCGTCGACGGTCCACCCGAACTGGCGGGTGAGATAGCCGAAACCCCCACCCAGTGTCAGCCCGGCGACACCTGTCTCGGAGACGAAACCAAGTGTGGTGGCCAAACCGTGGGCCTGGGTTGCGCGATCCACGTCGCCAAGCTTGCAACCCGGAGACACGACGACCACGCCCGAGTCCGCGTCGACTTCGACGGAAGTCATCAGCGAAAGGTCCAGAGTGACGCCACTCTCGACCAGGGCGAGCCCTGCGATATTGTGACCACCGGCCCTGATCGACAGGACCAGGTCGTTCTCAGCGGCGAACCGCACCGTTTCTACGACATCGCCACGCGATGTGGCCCTCACGACCAGGGCAGGTCGCTTGGCCACCCCTCCATTCCAGATCCGCGTGGCCTCGTCGTATCCGGCTTCCCCGGGTTTGATGACATGGCCCTCGAGACTTTGCCCGAGCCTCTCGACTACACCCGCTTCGACGGCTCGGAGACCGCCCGACCGGCTGATGACGTCCATTTCTCTTGCTCCCTTGTCTGCGTCGGAGAATCCGGCGATCCGCCGAATCGTAGTCCTTGGCGCACGGTGCTGAATGAAGGCCCGCGCCTCACAAAGTCAGCCACGGTCTTCAGGGCCGCAGGGTCTCTCAGAACGGAATGGTGCCCCAGGCCATCGGCGACATGCAGATAAGTCTTGTCGCGGATGGCGGCGAGGGCGGCCGAGGTTGCGAATGGCGCATCGCGGTCCTCCGGGTCGTGGATGATGAGCACTTCGGAGTCGCCGAGATCGGTGCGAGGGCCGGCCGCGAAAGAGTCCCAGTGAGACCCGATGAATGAACGGACCCTCCGCTCGAGCCTCGTCGCCGCCCAGGGGAAGAGACGTGCCCTCGCAGCGAAGATGTCGAGCACTTCCTCCACATCGAGGACGGGTGCCACGAGAGCGACGCGGCTCGGCAGGTCCGGGGCGAATGCATGGATGGCGGCCATCGCGCCCAACGAGTGTGCCACGATCGCGTGGGGCGGCCCGTAGCGATCGACCAACCCATGCAGGCCTTCCGCCATGCGAAACACGTTGCTCTGAGCAAGCCCCGGCCCCCCGTGTCCTGGTGAGTTGATGGCAAGGGCGGTGAAGCCTTCGGCGGCAATCGCCTTGGCAAGACGTGCCATCTGCGAGGCTCTTCCGCCCCACCCATGCGCCAGAAACACGACGGGTCCGTCACCGGTGATGAGCCCTTCGAGATCTTCGCCGTCGAGCTCGATGAAGATGGGCTCGGTTCCGGCGAGGTCGATCTCCCACTTCTCTCTCACACGGGTCGAAAGAGGCGGAGGAGTGAACCAAGCCCGTTCGGCCAATGACGGCACCGCCCGAACGGCAAGCGGCGCACCCATCAGGCAGCGAAATAGCGAGGAGGACTCAGGTCGGCGAGAACGTCCTCCGGATCGAGGTGGAAGAGGGCTGAGGGGTCAGGTCTCAGCCTTTGGATCATGCGGCGGAGCCGTTGGCGTCGAGTACGTTGCATAGTGAAACTGACATTATCGGAGTCCGTTGCAGATTGCAACCCACTTGACTAGCATGGCTCCATGCCTGGCCCGAAGGACCTCACCTACCTTGGATGCTCGATCGCCAACAGCGTCCCGATCCTCGGCGACCGGTGGAACATCCTGATCCTCCGCGACGCATTCATGGGTGTGCGGCGGTTCGAGGACTTCCAGACAGACCTGGGTATCGCACGCAACATCCTCTCTTCCCGTCTCGACGACCTGGTCGCGGCGGGGATCTTCGAGACCAGGGAGTACCAGGACAACCCTCCTCGCCACGAGTACCGCCTCACGGAGAAGGGGAAGGACCTGATGGACCTACTCCTCGCCTTGTGGCGTTGGGGCGACAGGTGGGCTCCACCGGAGCTGAGGGACCCGCGCAAGCTCATCCATCTCGATTGCGGTCACCCAACTCAAATCGTCGCCGCGTGTGCTCATTGTGGCGGAGAGCTCAAGCGCTCCAACCTGCGTATCGAGCCTGGCCTCGAGGTCGTCGAAGCCACGAGTTCTGACACTCAGGTCCCTGCCTGACCTCAGACGAAAAGGGTCACATCCGCCTCAGCCGCGTAGTCAAGAAAGGCTGCGGCGCCGGCAATGTCGCTCCCCTCGATGAGATCCTTCTCCTCGACACCCATGACGCCCATCGTGGTGGCACACGCGAAGAACTGAACTCCAAGATCCCGGGTCATTTCCAAGAATTCGGGCACCGTGGGCATCCGGGAGTCCGACATCCACTTCCGCATCACCTTGGTAGCGGCGGCGGTGGCCCCGGGAACAGCACCGAGGATGTTTGGCAGTTGTATCGGGCCAGAGGGGTTGGCAAGAGACGACACCTTCAACTTCTCGAACCGCTCCTTGTGCAAGATGTCGAGCCCGTAGAAGGTGAAGTAGATCCCCGCCTCCCAACCCAGGCTGGCAGCCGTCGAGGCCAGGATCAGAGGTGGGTAGGCCTGATCGAGCGTTCCCTTCGACGCCACGAGGGCAATCCGCTTCTGTCTTGGCTTCGGCTCGGCGACGTCGTCGACGACCAATGGCGAAACTACCTGAGTCATTCTGCAATCCCCTTCTTGACGAGGAATACCTGTCTTCCTTCTTCTTCGGTGATGTCCAGGAGGGTGTCACCACGCTGATGCGCCATGGCAGGGATATCCCGGAGCGCTCCCGGATCGGTGGTGATGAGTCGTAGCAGCTCGCCATCCTCCAATTCATTGAGCACGAGTGCCGCTTTGTACACGGGCAGCGGGCAGAGCAGGCCGGAGCAATCGAGGTCGGTGGCGTCGGCGTTCGCGTTCACTTCGTGCTGTGTTGCTGTCTCACTCATATCGTTGGTGTCCCTTCATCTCCGAGGATGTCCCCGAAGTAGCTCGTGTACTTCATTCCTGAGTCGGCGGATATGGCAACGACCACGTCGTCCGGGCCGAGATCGATCTGGGCGGCAGCATGTACAACGGCCCCGGTCGACGGACCCACCATCAACGCCTCATCACGCCAGATCTCCTTGGTAACCCGATACGCGTCCTCATCTGAGACCACGACCGACTCATCGATCACGTCGCGATCGAGCAGACCCGGCACCTTCGCCTCTTTGAAGCTCTTCAGCCCCGGCAGACGGTGGCCCGGCTCGGGCTCTACGCCGAGGACCCGCACGGTCGGATCCTGCTCTTTCAAATACCGGCCCACACCGGTGAGGGTGCCCGTGGTCCCGTATCCGGCGACAAACCAGGTGACCCGCCCCTCGGTCTGAGACCAGATCTCGGGTCCCGTTGTCTCGTAGTGGGCGCGGATGTTGTCCGCGTTCTCGTATTGCTGCGGGGCGGCGAAGCGCTCTCCGTTCTCTGAGGCCGCGAGCGACCGGGCGAGGGCAATTGCGCCATCTTTGGGATGGTCAACGGGGCAAAGGTCATCTGGCGTCTCCCAAACCTCGGCTCCGAGCATCCGGAGAATCACCTTCTTCTCTTCAGGCACGCCATCGGGGATCGTTGTGGTGAGACGCGTCCCGAAAAAGGAGGCGAGCGCAGCCAATGCGATCGCCGTATTGCCCGACGAAGCCTCGACGATCTCCTTGCCGGCGAGCTCGCCACGCTCGGACAGCCCCGCGAGCAGGAACGCAGCGGTTCGGTCTTTCAGTGAGCCGAATGGGTTGAGCCACTCGAGCTTCAAATACGTTTCCGCCAGACGTGCCGGGTCGACCCGATTCAGCCGAACGATCGGGGATGGATTCTCGACGTCGGGGAGCAGCCCGCGCACATCGTCGAACCGACGCAGTGAGCGGTCGCTTTGCAATCGGCTGGTATTGGTGATTGTCGTCATTTCGGATACCTCAGGGCATAGAAAAACCCGCATCGGATACACCGGTGCGGGTGGCTTGTCGTTCTCAGATTGTGGTCAGAACATCGTCACCCGCACGGCGCGGCCGCACAACAGGTGCAGGTGCAGGCGCAGGGCGTGTAGTGACGTGTCATTCACTTCGAATGGTACGACTCGCTCTGATTTAGTCAAGGGGTTGGAGGGGACAACAGGTTCACTCTTCGAGCTTTCCCCACAGCACGATGGACTCGGAAACCTCCGGGCTCCCGTCTTCCGGTTCGAGACTCACCCATATCGCCGGGTACTGCTCTACATCGACGCCTGCCCAGAGATTGAGTGGCCGTGTCCCATTGCGTAAGTGGAAGGTGCCGATGCTCACTCCGTCGCCGTCGTCGCTCCATACCCATCCCTCGTAGTAGAAACCGGGCTCGGCAGGTGGAAGCCCCTCGACTTCGAGCCTGATCGACCATCCGGCGTCGGTGGCCTGGAGAAAGGCCGTGCCACTCGCCTCGGGAAGCAACTCAGTGCCCTCCAACGCAACCCTCGTCCCCCTATCGAGAGTGCCGAAGAACGCCAGCAGGAGGATCACGACCGTCACACCGGCAACGGCGTAGCCAAACCGACGCCATGTCGGTCGCCGAGGCGTGGCTTCAAAGGGGCTCGAAGCAGCTCGAATCTCGGCGATCACCCCATCTGCAACCGACTGGGGCGGCGTCTCCCATGTATTGGGGTCTCCGAGGGCGCGACGAACCGAATCCAGGCGCTCATCCGCGCCATCGCCCTGACCGGTGGCCAGGTATTCGGCCTTTCCCTTCCCGTTCATCACATGTCACCTTTACGCATCGCGTCGGAATTCGGTTCGCCCG
>QQVI01000070.1 GCA_003388545.1 Actinomycetota bacterium | reverse complement strand
GAACCATCTCCGTCGGTTGAGCTGTCACCCGGGACCGTGGTGGTGGTCTCGCCGGCGACCGGCTGAGTCGAGCCCGCCGAGCCCTCGCGCCCCTCGCCTCTCATGAAGAGGAAGACGATCAGGAAGACGACCGCAAGGAGGAGTACTAGCGCCCTGAGGCGGGCCTGGACGGGAGAGATGGGTTCACGATGACGGGCACTCACTCAGCCGGAGTGTAGGAATCGACCTGAGAAAACTGAATCTATGTCAGACGTTGTCGCCCAGGAAGATCTCAGACACGGATGAGTCCATGAAGATCGCCTGGAGCGCCTCGGCAACGATTGGCGCTATGGAGAGAACCTTCACGTTGTCGAGGCGTATCACGTCGTCGCTGACCGGCAGCGTGTTGGTGATCACAACCTCCTCGACGGCCGCGTTCTTCAATCGGTCAACCGCGGGGTCGGAGAGGATTGCGTGTGTCGCCGCGATTCGGACTGACAGGGCACCATATTCCCGTACCAGTTCTGCGGCGTTGCACACCGTACCGGCGGTGTCGATGATGTCATCGACGATCACCACGTGCTTGTCCTTGACGCGACCAGCCATCGACAGGGCCTTGGAGACATTGTGCTCACTCGGGTCGCGGCGTTTGTAGATGAATGCGACCGATGCATCGTTGAGGCGCCGGGCGTAACGCTCGGCCCGCTTCACACCACCGGCGTCGGGCGAAAGCACTGCGATCTTTCCGTCGATCTGATCAGCCACGTAGTCGGCGATCATCGGGATCGCCGTCAGGTGGTCGAACGGCTTCTGGATGAATCCCTGGAGCTGGCCAGTGTGCAGGTCGACCGATACCAACCTGTCTGCGCCAGCTGTCATGAACAGGTCGCCCACCAATCGCGCGGTGATCGGTTCGCGTGGAAGCACCTTCTTGTCTTGACGTGAGTATCCGTAGAAGGGCATCACCGCGGTGATGCGACGCGCCGAAGCCCGGCGCAGGGCATCGATGGTGACGAGTTGCTCCATGATGTGGTCGTTGACCGGGTCGGAATGGCTCTGGATCACGTAGCAGTCGGCGCCACGGACCGACTCGACGGGCCGGGCGTAGAGCTCGCCGTTGGCGAACTTGGATAGCTCTAGCTGGCCGAGCGCCAAACCCAGAACCTCGCCGACCTCTTCCGCCAGTGGGACGTTCGCACTCCCGGAGAACAGCATCATTCGGTTTCGGGAGACGATGTCCACTCTTCAGCTCTCCTCGGACTTCTTGGCGGCCTGTCTCTCGGCCCGGCGCCGAGCGTAGCCAGAAATGTTCTTCTGTTCATTGCGCTCGACGGCGAGCGCATCTGCCTCGACGTCCTTGGTCAATGCCGAGCCGGCACCGGTTATGGCGCGATCGCCGATCGTGATCGGGGCTACCAGCATCGTGTCGGAGCCAATGAATGCATCCTCCCCGATGACCGTTGGATGCTTCTCATATCCGTCGTAGTTGCAGGTGATCGTCCCTGCGCCAATATTGGTCCCACGTCCGATCGTGGCGTCGCCCAGGTAAGTGAGATGGTTCGCTTTGGCTCCCTCTCCCAGGGTCGCGTTCTTCGTCTCGACGAACGTGCCGAGTTTTGACCCGTCTTGAAGCACCGTGCCGCGGCGTAGGGAGGCATACGGGCCGACCTCGCACTCGTTCCCGACTTCGGCGTAGCGCAACACGGAGTACCAGACGATGGAGTCCTTGCCGATCTTCGAGTCGATGGCGAAGACATCGGGGCCGATCCGAGAGCCGGCCCCAACGAAGGTCTCACCTTCGAGATGGGTGCCCGGGTAGATGGTCGCGCCTGGCTCGACCACAACGCTGTCGTCGATGTATGTTCGCTCCGGGTCGATCAGCTTGACACCCGACTTCATGAGGTCGACGTTGGTCTTCATCTGAAGCTGCTTGCGAGCATCCGCTAGTTGGTCTTGTGAGTTGATCCCGATCACCTCGTGGGGAGCGGCGTTCACCGCCTCCAGTTTTGCATCTTTGCGGGCAAGAATCCCGATTACATCTGTGAGATATAGCTCGCCCTGGGCATTGTCACGATCGATGCCGGCAAGGCCGCGCTTCAAATCGGCCGCCCTGAACGAATAGACACCTGCATTGATTTCGTTGATTTCGAGTTGGTCCGGCGTGCAGTCTCTGTCTTCGACCACACCCACGACATCTCCTTCATCGCGAATCACCCTCCCATAGCCGGAAGGGTCGTCGAAGATCGACGTCACGAGAAGGGCCGATGTCGAGTCGGGGCGTTTGGCCAATCGTTCAACCAGGTCCGAGCTGATGAGTGGCATGTCGCCATACAGGACCACCACGGTGTCATCGTCTTCGAGCGGCCCCAGCGAATCGAGGCCGATCTGAGTCGCATGCCCCGTGCCGAGCTGTTCCTCTTGAATCGCGACGCGCACGGCTGGGTCGAGATGCGCACGTACAACTTCGGCACCATGGCCAAGCACGACCACCATCGAGTCAGGTGCTGCCGGAGCTACTGCCTTGATCACCCAGCCGACAAGAGGTCTGCCGACGGCGGTGTGGGCGACCTTTGGCAGGTCGGACATCATTCTCTTCCCCTGACCGGCGGCCAGGACGATCACATGGGTTGCCAAATCGGCCTTTCTCGAGCGATTGCTGGGGGGGCAGGACTCGAACCCACTCTTACAGGACCAAAACCTGCCGTGCTACCAGTTACACCACCCCCCAAATCAGGGCAACGCCCCCAAATCAGGGCAACGCCAGATTAACGAAGCGAGTTCAGAACCCAACAGAACTACCACACCAATCCTTCCTTCCCCAAAGGCGGAGCCGCATGGGGAAGGAGGCCGCCTCTTGGCTTCGCCAAGAGTTTGAGCTTTCGGCTCCGCCGAAACCCTCGCCACTCGGTTGCGATAGCCGGAAGGGGAGCGAGACCTCGGTGACCAGAATCGGGACGCGACCGATTCCGCGACCACCAGTCCTCAGTCGTTGATACGAGCGACTCCGCGAGTGCGAAGATCGGCTCCGAAAGCAGCTCTCGTGCCAGGGATGGATCGCGCCGCTTCCTCCGCCTCGTCTGAGCTCGGGAAGAAGCCAAAGCAAGCAGACCCGGATCCCGTCATGATCACTGCGGCGTCCCAGGCGCGTCCGACATCGCGGACGAAGTCGCCCAAGGCCGGCTCGACCTCGACAGCTGCTCGGTATAGGTCGTTTCGCACTGGAAAGCCGTGTCGCAACTCAGGGGGGAGAAACCGATCGGGAACCTCAAAGCCGGCCGGACCACCCAGGTCGTCCCACTTCCGGTAGACAGCCGGAGTCGACAGGCCGAACGACGGGACGACCAACGCAACTGCGAAGGTGCGAAGCGGAGAGAGCGACCGAACGCTCTCGCCATAGCCGGTGATCTCGGCCGTGCCTCCTTTCAAAGGGAAGGCAACGTCGGAGCCCACGAGTGGAGCGACGGCTCCCAGCTCCACGGGCTGAGAGGGAACCAAATCCGCTCCCGCTACCAACATCGCTGCCGCATCGGCCGATCCACCGCCAAGCCCAGCTTCGGTTGGGATCATCTTTTCGAGCTTCACGCTCACCGGGGGGACTTCGACGAGACGGCGCAGCTCCTCGAGTGCCTGGACTACGAGGTTCTCCGGGCCAGCGGGGACTTCTATGCCTTCGAGAACTAGCTCGTCACTGTCGGACCGCGTGACGTCGAGCGTGTCGCAGAGCTCGACCGTCTGAACGACGGAGCTCAAGGGATGCATCCCGGACTCGTCGCGAGGGCTCACGAGGAGATTCAGATTGATCTTTGCCGGGGCCTCGTATCTCATGACAGTTCGGCAAGAGTCAAGTAGTCGGACGGGCTCAACTCCTCAGCGCGACTCTTCGGGTCGATCCCTGCTCGCTGCAGCACATCCAGCGGCTCAGCAAAGGTTCCCTTCAGCGATCCGCGCACCATCTTCCGGCGCTGGCGAAACGCCTCGGCGGCTATCTCGACAGCCCGTTCTGCGTGAGGTGGAGACTCAGTTCGCTCCATCACAACAACTGCTGACTCCACCCTCGGTCGCGGATAGAACACCTGTGGAGGCACGGTGAATTCGAGATGCGGTGTCGTGAAGATCTGAGAGATCACGGAGGGCAGGCCATAATCCCGACTTCCCGGCCCGGCGCACAGTCGCTCTGCCACCTCTCTTTGGACCATGACCACAAACAGCTCGATCGCAGGCGACTTTTGGATGGCGTCAAGCAAGAACGGGGTCCCGACGTTATAGGGAAGGTTGGCCACGAGCTTCCATGACTCGCCATCCGCAGGAAACACCGCAAAGTCGACCGACATCACATCCTCGAAACGAAGGTCGACATCCATATCCTCGGTCTGCTCTTCGAGGACGGGGCGCAATCCCCGGTCAACCTCGTAGGCAACGACATGGGCACCGGCAGTTGCCAGCGCCCTGGTGAGGGTCCCGGTTCCGGCGCCCACCTCGATGATTCGATCTCCGGGCCTCACTCGAGCCATCGAGACGATCTTCCGCGTGATATTGGCATCGGCGAGAAAGTGCTGTCCCAGATGGTGCCGTGGCGCCAATCCATAACGCTGCAGGAGCTCCGCTATCTCCGATCTCGTCTGCGCCGTCACGATCGGAAGACCCTATCGGCGTTGGCGGATGTCACCTTCGCCGCTTCGGCGGGATCGACACCCCAGACCTCTGCTAGAGCCTCTCCGACAAGTGACACCCAAGCCGGCTCGTTGGGCTGGCCTCGGTGAGGAGGCGGCGTCAAATACGGGGTGTCGGTCTCAACCATTGCGCGATCGGGCGGAACTAGCTCGGCGGCGAGGCGGATGGTCTGACCTGTCTCGAACGCGAGCGGACCGGCAAACGAGAACATGACTCCCAATTCGAGGAATCTCTTCGTCCACTTCCGGCCGCCTGTCCAGCAATGGAGAACAGTGCGGTCACCAGCTCCTTTCCGGTCGACGACCTCGTGAACATCTCTGAAGGCGTCGCGGCAGTGCACGATGATCGGCAGGTCGCGATCGACCGCAAGGTCGATCTGCTCGGAGAAGGCTGCAATCTGCTCGTCTCGTGGTGACAGGTTCCGGTAGAAGTCGAGACCCGTCTCGCCAATTGCGACGACCCGATCGCTCAGGGAGACAATGGCCTCGGACTCCTCGGGCCACCGTGCCGCATCGTGGGGGTGCAGGCCTGCTGTCGCGAGGACGCGGCCCGGGAACAACTCGGCAAGTCGGATCGACGCGGATGACGTCGCGGCGTCAACCCCAGGGGCCACGAGCCAGTCGACGTGTTCGGCTCGACCAAGCAGAGTCGCCGGCTCTCTTTCGTCGAGCTGGAGATGACAGTGAGTGTCGACCCAGCTCACGAGACGATCGATCTCGAGTGCATATGCCCCTGGAGCCGTTGTAGTCTCCGCGGCCAAGGAGGTTTCCCCGGATGGAAAGCGGCATAGCCAGGAAGATCGACGATCTGGGAAGAATCGTCATCCCTGCCGAGACGCGGAAGCTGTTCAACATCAGGGAGGGGGACCATCTCATGATCTCTGTGGAAGGTGGCTCGATCGTCATGCGAAAGCTCACCGACACCTGTACGTTCTGCGGCTCCGACGACAGTGTCCGCCAGTTCAAGGACAAGGGCGTGTGCTCGGAATGCAGATCTCAACTGCGCTCCTGATCCTCTAGAAGAGCCTGATAGAGCTCACGCCTCGACAGGCCGGAGAGCTCAGCCATCTCCCTGGCTGCCTGCGATACCGACACCCCCTGCGCGACCAGTTCTGCAGCCCCTGCCACGGCGTCGGCAAACGAGGACGTCCGATCGCCGGAGGGAGCAACCACGATTGTGATCTCGCCACGGGCGCGATCTTCGGTCCATTCGTCCACAGCCTCCGCCAGCGATCCCTCCCAGACCTCCTCATGGAGCTTGGTGAGCTCGCGATTGAGGGTGATACGCCTCTCGCCGCCGAGGGTTTCGACGAGATCTACCAGATCGGAAGTCAGGCGATGGGGCGAAACGAAAAGAACCACTGGCCTGGACTCTCTCCCGATAGAGGCAATGCGCTCGGCCCGATCTCGTCCTTTCTTGGGAAGGAATCCTTCGAAGACGAATCGATCACCGGGCATGCCGGATAGAGCCATGGACATAGTCACCGCGCTGGGACCAGGCAATGCAGTCACCCGTCCACCCGCTTTCCGCACCGCCGCAACAGTCGCCGCCCCCGGGTCCGAGATCGTCGGCATCCCAGCATCCGACACCAGGGCAACCTTCCGGCCAGAGACGACCTCTTCGACGAGATCGTCCGCCCTTGCAGCCTCGTTGCCCACGAACAGCGATCGCATCGGGGTGTCGACACCAAGATGGGCGAGGAGCTTGGCGGTGCGCCGAGTGTCCTCGGCAAAAATGATGTCGACTGAGCTCAGGGTCTCGGCGAGGCGGGATGAGGCATCGCCCAGATTCCCCAGAGGTGTGGCACAAACCACCAGGTAGCCGTCGCCGCTCATCCAACCACCTCGATCTTGGCCCCGGAAGGAGGGAGCGGCCTGCCGGCGGGTAGCTCGAGCACATAG
>QQVI01000352.1 GCA_003388545.1 Actinomycetota bacterium | reverse complement strand
CGGATAGCCGAGTCCGCCGCCGCGCTCCTTCTGCACCCTCAGCAGGTAGACCACATCCAGCTCGCCGATGATCGAGTCGAAGTCTGAAGTCGAGCTCATCTGCCAACCACCGGCGCGGGGTACGAACGTGCTGGGGCCTATCGCGGTGACCCTTCCCCCCAGTCTCGGGAAACTGGAGAGCAGCCCGCGGGCGACACGACTGTTGACTATGTCCCCCACGAGACCGACATGGACTCCGGAGAAGTCGCCGAAACGGTCTCTTATCACGAGCAGGTCTGAGAGCGTTTGGGTTGGATGAGCCCGGCGTCCGTCGCCAGCGTTGAGGACCGGCTTCCCCGACCACTTCTGCACGGCTTCAGGGGCACCGGCACTGACGTGTCGGACAATCAGCAGGTCGGGTCCCATGGCACCCACTGTCCTCGCCGTATCCCGGAGCGTCTCGCCTTTGGTTGCCGATGAGGTCTTGTGATCGAAGGCCAGCAACTGTGCGCCGAGATTCGTAGCCGCCAGATCAAAAGACATTCGCGTCCTGGTCGAAGGCTCGAAGAACATCGGGACGACCGTCCGGCCCGCGTACTGCGTGGTTCGCCCAAGCTCGCGCATCTCCGCGGCTCGATCCAGGACAGACTCGATTTGCCGGGGTGACAATGAGGCGACGTCGACCAGGGACATCAGACCAACGCCCCGTTGTGGAGCCACACGCCGATGTCGCCATCGACCTGCGGCACATGGACCGATACTCTCTCGTCGTTGGAGGTCGGAATGTTCTTGCCGACGTAGTCCGCCCGCACCGGCAGCTCTCTATGGCCACGATCGATCAGCACAGCCAACTCGATCTTGTCGGCCCGCCCGATTTCAGAAATCGCGTCAAGGGCGGCCCTCACCGTGCGACCGGTGTAGAGGACGTCATCCACGAGGACCACGGACTTGCCCTCCAAATCGAACGGGATGACCGTGTCGATGGTCCCCGGCCGTGTGGTTTCGTCGAGGTCATCGCGGTGGGCGGTGACGTCGAGCTCTCCCAGCGGGACAGCCTTGCCTTCGAACTGCTCGATCACATCGCTCAGCATTTGTGCGAGATGGACCCCTCGGGTGCGGATCCCGACCAACGCGACCGAGTCGACACCGCGGTTTCTCTCGATTATCTCGTGGGCGATCCGGCGCAGTGCTCGCAAGACATCCTGGTCGGTGAGGAGTCGGGACATCAGCCCCACGCAGCCCGTATGGCTAGGGGTGCATTCGTGTCGCGCATCGGTGTGTCCTTCCCGGCCTCACTGGACCGCTCTTAAAGGTCGACGCCACCATAGCGCATGTCGCGATGGTTCAGGTCGCGTCTTCGCGGACACTTTTGGCCAAGGTGGCCAACACTCCGTTGATGAAGGAACCGCTGCGGCCGGTTGAATACGTGTTCGCGAGCCGCACCGCTTCGGAGACGATGACGGCAGTCGGCGTGTCGGTGTCGTTGATCAGCTCCCACAAGCCGAGGCGCAGGATCGCTCGGTCGATCATGGGCATTCTTGCAACTGACCAGTGCTGGGAGGCTCCCTCGATCTTCTCGTCCAACGCTTCGGACGCCTCGAGAACACCGCTGACCAGGCGCTCCACTCGTGTAGGAAGATCTACCGTTGGCTCGTCGCGAAATCGGCTCTCAGATTCATAAAGACGCTCGAGGGCAAGGTCTCTCGGCTCCACGGCGACTTCGACCCCAAGGGCTCGTGCTGCCTCGGTGGCAAGCAGCCCGTCCAACACGTCATCAGGGCTGTCGGGCTCTCCACGAGCGGTCATCACGGCTTGCACCTGTGAGACGTCCCTCCCGATCGCCTTCGCCAGGTCCGCGGCTGTGATTCGGGCCGGGATGGTCACCTGAGGCGAGGCGTTACTCATGCCCTGGTCTGGTATTCACCCGTTCGAGTATCCACCTTGATCCGATCGCCTTGCTCGATGAACAACGGGACCTGGAGCTCGTACCCGGTCTCGGTGGTGACGGTCTTGGAGGCTCCTGTCCTCGTGTCCCCCTTGACTGCAGGCTCGGCGTAGGTGATCTCGAGTTCTACCGATGGCGGAAGCTCGACGCCGATGGGCGTGCCTTCGTGAGTCGCCAAGGTCACCGTGGATCCCTCCACCATGTACTGGCTGGCTTCCCCCACTTCATCTGGGCCAACCGCGATCTGCCCGAAGTCGGCGAGATTCATGAAGTGGTATCCCAGGTCGTCCCGGTACAAGTACTGGTAATCACTTCGGTCGATGATCGCCTGTGGGACGTCCTCGTCGGCTCGGAAGGTCCTGTCCAGCACCTGACCGGTCTCTACGTTCTTCAGCTTCATTCGAACGAAAGCCTTGCCTTTTCCCGGCTTCACATGCTGGTACTCGACGATGGTGAACAGGCCGTCGTCGAGCTGCAGGGCCATGCCTGGCCGGACGTCGTTCGTGCTGATCATCGTCTCATCCTCTGTCGATTGCAGCGGGAGACAGTACCGGTGTCAAAGGCCTATGGCCTCCAGCGCGAGGTTGATCATCGTATCGTCGACGTGGCGGAGGGTTGGCTGCCCGATCGCCTCGAGCAGGACCATTCGAATGCCTTTTCGGTCGCGCTTCTTGTCGACACCTATCAAGTCGCGAACACGCGTCCGATCGAGTCCGTTCACCGATGTTCGCAGGCCGATGCGTGAGATCGCATCGATCACCCTTTCCTTCTCTGCGAAGCCGACGTCGGCCTCGGACACCGCGGCCGCAGCCACCATGCCAACTCCAACAGAGGTGCCATGACTGAAGGAAGACGCGTACTCGACCGCATGGCCGACTGTATGACCGAAGTTCAGCATGGCCCGCTCCGACGACTCGCGCGGGTCCTTCTTCACGTACTCCGCCTTGACCTTCACGGCTGCCGGCACGACTTTGTCGAGGGAAACCTCCAAGCCGTCCGCCTCGATGGCCTCCACGAGGTCGGCATCGCCGATGAGGCCTGCTTTCAAGGCTTCGGCCATGCCCTCCTGCAGGAGGGCAGAAGGCAGCTTCTCGAGAACATCGAGATCGATGATGACCCGCGTCGGATCCCAGAACACGCCAACGAGGTTCTTCCCGGAGAGGTTGACGCCGGTCTTCCCACCTATCGAGGCGTCAACGGCACCGAGAAGGGTGGTCGGGAAATGGACGACCTCTACTCCCCTCATCCATGTCCCGGCAACGAATCCGGCGAGATCGGTGACAGCGCCCCCGCCTACACCCACGATCGTGTCCTCGCGGCCCAGGCCTATGCGAGAAAATCTCTCGTAGAGCGTCGCGGCAACATTGAGCGTCTTTGCCTCCTCGCGATCGGGCACGCCCAGAACGTCGACGTCGAGATTGGCCTCCTTCAACCGGCGGGAAACCAGCACCGCTTGCTGGCTGGCTCCGGGCTGGGTGATGATGGCGACCCGGCGGCGACCTTCGCGCTCGGGCAGTAGCCCACCGCGCAATCCCGAGACGATCATCACCTCGGTGGCGCCAACCTTCAGCTCCACAATTCGCCGACCTCTGCGGCTACATCTTCGAGCGGTCGGCCATCGACATCCACGACATGCTCTGCGACCCCCATGTAGAGGGTCTCCCGGCTCTCCAGCAACGTGGAGAGCGCAAGCCGCTGGTCGTCAGCATCGGCGATCAGGGGGCGCCCGCTCCCCGAGCCGAGATTTCCCAGCAGATGGTCGAGCGAGGAGCGCAGCCAGACGACGGTGCCTGAGCGCTGCATCGCCGTGCGATTAGCCGGCTCGATGATCGCTCCTCCCCCGGTAGCCACGACACATCGGGATGACTTCGCCGCCCGGGCGACCGCTTCGGATTCGAGCCGTCTGAAGCCCTCTTCTCCGATTCGATTCCACGTGGCGGGGATACTCTCTCCGGTCGCCTGCTCCACCATGCGGTCGGTGTCGAGGAATGGAGCACCCGAAGAATGCGCGACCATCTCCCCGACGGTGGACTTCCCGCTTCCCATCATGCCCACCAGCCAGAGAATCATCTATCGAGTCGGTCGTCGACGCGTTTGCGATGAGCCGACACCGAGCCGGCGAGCTCCTCGATTGTGTCGCCGCCGAACTTGACGACCGTCTCGGCAGCGAGCACCCAGGCGACCATTTGCTCCCCGACAACGGCGGCAGCCGGCACGGCGCACACGTCCGAGCGCTCGCGAACAGCGACAGCATCTTCACCTGAATCCATGTCGATGGTCTGGAGCGGCCTCATCAGAGTCGAGATCGGCTTCATCGCCGCTCGCACCCGAAGTGTCTCGCCGTTGCTCACGCCTCCTTCGAGGCCCCCGGCGCGATTGGTGGCTCGACCCTTGGCGCCCCCCTTGCGGACGATCTCATCGTGCGCGAGCGAGCCGGGGGCCGAGGCCACCTCGAAACCGTCGCCGATCTCGACGCCTTTGATGGCCGGGATCGACATGATGGCCCCGGCAAGGGCTCCGTCGAGCCTCCGGTCGTAGTGGACGTAAGAACCGAGCCCAATCGGAACGTCGAAGGCAAGGACCTCGAATGTCCCGCCAAGTGTGTCTTTCCGCTCGGTCACGTCATCGATCAGGCGAACCATCTCCTGAGATGCGGACTTGTCCAGGCACCGGACGGGATCGTCATCGATTCCTGCAAAGTCTTCGAGCCCGCTCCATTTGCCCCGGGCGGTGACACTGCCGATCGACACGACATGGCTCCTCACCTCCACGCCGACCTGTGAGAGCATCGCTTTCGCCAGGAATCCGGCAACGGTCCTTGCCGCGGTCTCGCGCGCAGAAGCTCTTTCCAGAACGTCACGAGCGTCGTCTGTCCCGTATTTGATCATGCCCGCGAGATCGGCGTGACCTGGACGTGGGCGTGTCACTCTGGCTACCGGGTCGTCGACCGGCTCGATCGACATGGGCCGGGACCACTTCTCAGCCTCGCTGTTCCTGACCACGACGGCAACGGGCGAGCCCAGCGTACGCCCGTGTCGGATCCCACCAATGACCTCGACCTCATCCCGCTCCACCTTCATGCGGCCGCCGCGGCCGTAGCCCAGTCGACGTCGACTGAGCTCGGCGCTGAGGTCATTCGCCGAGAATTCGAGCCCGCGCGGCAGACCTTCGACGATGGTCACCAGACCGGGACCATGTGACTCACCTGCTGTCAGGAAGCGGAGCATGATGGGATGCTACGACGGAAATCAGATCGCGCTAATCCCGACGATGGCCACCGCGACCCATGCACCCAGGATCATCGCCGGGCCGTAGGGCAGCTCAGTGTCTCTCTTGGCCTCGGAGAAAATGAGAGCTACGACCGCCATGACGCCCCCGATGATCGCAGTCGCGACTACCGCCCGCCCCAGGGTCGTCCAGCCGAAGTAGGCGGTGAACACCCCGAGGAGTGGAGCAAGTTTCACGTCACCTGCCCCAAACCCCTGGCCCCGGGCCACCACGAACAACAGGAATGCACCGGCGAAATAGATCCCGCCTCCCGCCAACGCTCGCCAATAGTCGGCGATGGATCCCTCAGGCAGCACCGACAGGCCGAGCAAGATGATAGGGAAGAGAGATCCCCTGATGTTCAGCCGGTCCACTATCCGCATGGCGTCGACGTCGGTGAGGCCAAGGGCTGCGGTGAGGAGGAGGAACCCGCCGTACGGGAGCAATAGCCAGCTGACATCGACCGCAAGAGCGAAGAAAACTGCTGCCGTCGCGGTGAGTGCTACGACCGCCCACTCTCTGCCGATGCTCCTGTCACATTTTGGACACACCAGGCGGGCCCAGCCGCGATCGTGCCCACATCGAGGACAGGATCCCCTGAGGGGCCTGAGTTCGAGCTCATGCAACGCTTGGGAGGCCAGATCGTGCGATATCAGGCCGAGCAGAGCCCCGACAAGGGCTGAGATAGTCAGGAACACGTGACGAAGGTAGCCGGGGGCGTCCCGGGATCCGCGTCAGTTACGAGTCAATCCTCGCCGAGCTCCCGAAGGATCGAGCCCATGCGACGGCGGCGCATCAGGCCGTGACCGTCTTCTTCGCTGTTCTCGGAACCGACCTCGGAGAACACTTTCTCGAGGAAAGCGTCGGTGTCTTCGCCGTCACCCTCGCCTTCGGCAGTCGCGGGGTCTGTCTCGCCCGACTCTTCGCTCGCTGCGGGGGCTTCATCGTCCTCCGGCTCATCCCACCATGACTGATTCGGGTCGAAAGCGGGTGCGTCTTCCTCCTCTGCTTCGTCGCTGGCGGCGACCACGTCGTGGCTCTCTTCAGCAACAGGTTCATCGGCAACAGGAGCCTCGACAACGGGTTGCGTCTGTTCGAGGGACGGCTCCGAAACCGCTTCAGCGGGTTCGGCGGCTTCGTCCTCATAGCCATACGGGTCTTGGCTCGGCTCGCTGTCGACGGCCGGAACGAATCCACCCTTGGAAGTCAGAAGATCTTCGATAAGCAGCGAGGCAGCCACGCTGGCGACCGCGTAGTCGGTCGTTCCCAGCCGCCTCGAGAGCTCACTGACAGAAGCACCTGAACCAATCTCACTGATGACTCGCCAGGACTCACGGTCGATCTCGACAGACTCTCGCTGCAGGTCTCGGTTGATCTTCATCTGGACGTCGAGATCGGGGATCCTCGTCTTCACCT
>QQVI01000068.1 GCA_003388545.1 Actinomycetota bacterium | reverse complement strand
TCGACGATCAAGGTGATGTGGTGACACTCGACCCGGATGGCTCGAACAGGGTCGAGCTGACCACCGATGGCGCCTCTTCCCAGTACTTCCAGCCGATTTGGTCGCCCAACGAGCGACGCATCGCCTGGAGCGTTGCCGACGAGGAAGGCTTCGCGGTTGTCACGTCGGCGGAAGATGGCTCGGACATGTCGAGGGTGGACACGAGCGGTTTCCCGTTCTATCTCAACTGGTCGCCGGATGGCGAGCAGATCGGAATCCTCCACGGTGGCTCCGGCGGCGGCACCCTCGACTTTGAGCTCGTCGACGCGGATGAGGGCACGACATCGGTGATCGACCAGGGCTCCCCGTACTACTTCTCTTGGAGCCCCGGTAGCGATGCAGTCGTGGTTCACGTCAATGGAGACAGGCTCGAGATTTTCGACGAGTCGGCGAATCCTCTGGACATCGGGCCAACATCGCCCAACTATCTGTCACCCCGTTGGACACCCGACGGCATCTTCTATCTCGGCCCCGACGGCGTGATGTTGCGCAGGAACGACAACGAGACCGAGCTCGTCGCAGCAGCCTCTGGGTTCGTCAGCATCAATCCCAATCGCGACGGGTCTTTCGTGGCGGTCCATACGATCTCGGCGAACGAGGGGATCACGGTGTCCGCTGCTCCACTTGCGCAGAACTCTCAGGACGGGGTCGTGGTCGTTGACACGTCAACCGGCGAGGAGAGTGAGGTCGTCTCCGCTCTGTCGGTTGGATCCTTCTGGAGCCCGGATGGGACCCGGCTCATGGTGCTGGCAGTCTCAGAGGAAGCCGTCGTCGACTTCCATATATGGGAAGCGGGAGAGACAAGGAGACTGACCACGATGGAGCTCTCGGTGGCGCTACTGAGTGAGGCCCTTGCCTTCTTCGATCAGTACGCACAATCGTGGAATGTGTGGAGCCCGGACTCGGACGCGATCGTCTTTCCCGGTTCGATAGACGGATCTGGCGGCGTTTGGGTGGTGCCGTTGGACGGCTCAGGGCCGAGAAACGTGTCGGACGGCCGATGGGCGGCCTGGTCGCACGGCTGACCGCTCGAATCTCAGTCGGCGCCTTCGGTCATCTCGGTCACGAGCTTGATATTCACCTGGCCGACACGCCGGCCGGATGTGCTTCGCACCCGTAGCTCCCACGTGTCATCCTTGACCAGGTCTCCGCGTCTCGGTATCCGCCCGAGCCGGTCCATCACGTATCCCCCAACAGTCGTGTATTCGCCTTCGGGAAGCTCGACCCCGTATTCGGTCAGGTCGTCGATTCTGACATTGCCTGCCACTACCAGCTCGCCCGGCTCCAGGACACGCACTGCACTTTCGTCGAGGTCGTGCTCATCGGCGATGTCTCCGACCAACTCCTCGGCGACGTCCTCCATCGTGATGATCCCTGCTGCACTCCCGTGCTCATCGACGACGATCCCGATGTGACTTCTCGCGCGACGCATCGAGGTGAGCACCGATTGGAGGCTGGCGGACTCCGGGACGGCCAGGGCGGATCGGATCATCTCTGAGGGGACCGGGCCTGAGAGCTTGTCGGGATCGGTCGAAATGAGGTCCTTGATGTGGACGAAGCCGATCACGTCGTCGAGATCGCCGGTGTGAATGAGGATCCGTGAGTGCCCGGTCCTTTGCATCAGCTGGAGGACGGAGGAGGCGCTGTCTCCTGCTTCGGCTGCGACAACGTCCGGACGTGGCGTCATCACGTCCGAGGCGTCCTTGTCGCCGAAGACGATGGCGCCGGTCAGGAGGTTGTGGGCGAACTCTCCGATGACCCCCTCCTTCTGACCCGCTCCGATGACGATGGCCAGGTCTTCGGCGGAGTGGCCCACTTCCAGTGCGTCGGCCGGCTGGACGCCGAGGAGGCGAAGGATCGCGTTGGCGATACCGTTGAGCAGGGCGATCAGTGGTCGGAACACGATTATGAACGCCCGGAAGGGGAGCGCGAGTGCCACTGCGGACGCTTCCGGGCTCGATATGGCGATGTTCTTGGGCGCCATCTCACCGATCACCATGTGGAGGAAGACCACGATGAAGAGGGCGATGACCAGGGCAATGGCGTGTTTCGTCGTCTCGGACAGGTCGGTTAGCCCAAGGCCCGCCTCGAGGAAGCCGGCAATCGCCGGCTCAGCGACCGCACCGAGTAGAAGTGATGCCATCGTGATCCCCAGCTGGGCCCCGGCCAGGCTGAGAGAGAGGTCCTCGCTCAGACCGGCGGCAATCCTGGCAGACCTGCCCCCCCGCTCTTCGAGGACGTTGCGGCGTGCAGTGATGTAGGCAAACTCGGACGCGACGAAGAAGCCGTTGGCGATCAGCAGAAGCACAAGCCAGAGGAGTGCAGTCCAGCTCATGGCGTCTCCTCGTTGTCGTCGATCCTTATCACGCGGACCTGATCGACTCGGAGGCCGTCCATAGCTCGAACCTCGAAGGCGAAGCCGTCGACATAGATGACATCATCCACCTCGGGGAACCGCCCGTGTTGAGCGATCAGAAGGCCACCGAGAGTCTCGTAACGACCCTCTGGCCACTCGAAGCCGATCAGCTCTTCGACCTCGTGACGATGGAGCAGTCCGGATATCGTCGCCAGGTCGGTTGGCTTCTGCGGGCCGGCTCTCGGTCGATCGTGTTCGTCTTCGATTTCTCCGAAGATCTCCTCGAGCAGATCTTCAATTGTGACGATCCCCGCCGTGCCGCCGTACTCGTCCACAACTATGGCCATGCCCTTCGCGGTCGTCCGCAGCTCGCCGAGCACGTATTCGAGAGGGCCGGTCTCAGGCACTTCGAGGGCGGGCTGCGTTATCTCGGCTACCTCAGTTATCGCAAGACGGGATTCAGGGATGTCGACGGTGTCTTTGATGTGCGCGATGCCGATGACGTTGTCGAGGTCTTCGTCGTACACAGGAAACCTCGAGTGTCCTGTTGCTTGGGACAACCGTCGCAGCTCGGCGATTGGCTCGTGACGCTCGAGTGCGACCAGGTTGACTCGCGGGATCATCGCATCAGAAGCGGCCTTCTCGGTGAAGGTCAAGGCCCGGGTCAGTAGCTGGAGCTCGGTGTTGTCCAGCCAGCCTTCCTCGCCGGATGAGCGAATCATCAGCTCCAGCTCCTCCATGGAGCGCACGCCTGCGAGTTCCTCTCTCGGCTCGATGCCGAAACGGCGGACGGTCCAATCGGCAGACCGGTTGAGGAACAGGATCACCGGCCGGAGGATGCCGTTGACGATCTGCATCGGGATCCCGAACCAGACCGCGGAGAAGTAGGGCCTCGATATGGCGAGGTTCTTTGGCACCAGCTCGCCGAACACCATCTGGCCTCCCGTGGCGAGGATGAAAGCGATGGTCAAGGCGATTGCCGTCGTCGAGGTGCCTTCGAGGAAGGGTACGGCGTCGACCGCCGGCTGGATGAAGGCGGCGATGGTCGGCTCCGCCACGAAGCCGAGAATGAGAGACGTGACGGTGATCCCCAGTTGGGCGCCGGAGAGCTCAAAGGAGAGGTTTCGCAAGGAGCGAAGGATGCGACCAGCAGCCCTCTCGCCGGCTCGAGCGCGACGCTCGATGGAGCTTCTCTCCACGCTGACGATCGCGAATTCGCCCGCGACGAAGAACGCGTTCAGCAGGACCAGTAATAAGACTGCGGACAGCCCGAGGACGCTGCTTATGCGCTCACCTCAGGGCTTGACCAGGGTTGGGGAGGCTCGTCTGGGGATGGTGCGGCATCCACGTGGCCTGATTATATCGCCGTGCCGGACTCGTCCGAGCCGTCTGCCGCATTCCGGCCTCATTCACTCGATGAGGAGGTGGTGTGGGGTCGTCGTCAAGATCTCAGCCCCATCGGCGCCGACCACCACCGTGTCACTGGCGAAGTAGTCCCCCAAGTCGGCATCGGTGATCCAAGAGAGGAGGTGAAACACCATTCCCGCCCGGATCTCGACCTTTCCTCCCGGGCGGATTCCGAGGACCGTCGAGCTACCCACCCAGCTCGGTGGGAACCCGATCCCGACCGTGTATCCGCAATGATGGCGCCTCAGGTTCCCATGGCCCAGACCTTCATCCACCACGGACTGCCAACTGTCATAGACCGAACCCGTCTCCACCCCAGGTCGGATCGAGGCAACAACTGCCTGCATCGCGTCGAGGGCGATCTGTCGAACTCGCTCCGCTCCTGGCTCGGCCGTGGCGATGTAACACATCCGTCCCAGCGGAGCGTGATACCTCGCCTGTGCCGCAGAGAGCTCGAGGAAGAGCTTCTCCCCGGGCTTGAGAGCCCGGTCCCGCCACGTGGCGTGTTCTTGCATGAGCGTCTCAGACGAGCGGACCAGAGGAGCGAATCCGGGATACTCGCCTCCGCCAAGAATCATCGCGCGATAGACCTCGGCAGCGACTTCCTTCTCGTTGACACCGACACCGGCGGTGGCCAGACCGGCCCGCGTTGCCCGGTCTGTGATTGCCGCGGCAGCGCGCACGTACGCGATCTCCGCTTCGGACTTGACGAGCCGCACCTGGTCAACGAGGCCGGCCCGATAGCGATGAGCGATGCTCGGGGACCTGCTGGTGTCGATCCAGCGCACCCGTGGAAGGCCCTGCTCGAGCTCCTCCCAGACCCCGGCCGGGAAGAACATGCTGGATCGGTCGACTCCCACCGATGCCGACTCCAGGCCCAGCTTCTTGATCGCGTCCATCGCCACCGTCCCGGCGTCTTCCTCGTCTCCGTATCCGAGGTGCTCCACGTCGGGCGCCTGCTGTGCAATGGTTTGCTGCTCCATGCGGCGGGTCAGCAGTGCCGGCGGACCGTCGGCCGGTAAGACCAACATGGTGAAGGCGAAGTAGCCCTGATGGCTCAGCCCGATCAAGTAGTAGATGTTCTCCGGGCTTGTTATCAGGAGCGCGTCTATCTCTGGTGAGTGGGACCGCATCGCCTCGCGGACCCTCTCGACTCGGGCGTCATACTCCTCTTCTGAGAAGAAGCCTCGAGAATGAGTGATCCCTGCCATCGCGAGTCGCTTAGGCGCCGTTGCCCTTTCTCGTGGGTATCACCGTGACTGGCACGGGGCTGTGCCGAACCACCCGCTCGGCGACACTTCCCAGGCGCCAGCGCTCCAGCCCGGATCGTCCATGAGTGGCCAGGACGATCATGCGCACCTCGTCCGGCTTGACGAAGTCCACGATCGCCTCCGCCGCGTCGTCTCCCCTTATCAGCGAGTGCTCCGCCTTGATGCCTTCGACGTCTGAAGCGGCGCTTCGCAGGTAGGCCTCGATGAGATCGACAACGTCAACCTGCTCAGATTTGGCCTGTGCTTGGAGATCACCCCTCAGCCTCAGCCCCGAGACGGTCACGAGAAGCAGGTCATCGCCCAAGCCTTTGGCAAGCTGCACGGCAGGTGGGATGGCCTTGGCTGCAACATCGGATAGGTCGAGCGGGACGACGATCTTCATTCTTCTCCAATTGTCGATCTCCCATCGACCCTAATTCGAGAAGGGCTCCGACGGCCACGAGAAGGTGCGCCCGGTCCTCCCGGGTGTGGTTCGAGTTTGAGGAGGAGGACCGGGCGATCCTGTGAGCTTCAGTAGTCGACGCCGTAGTCGCTGCTGGTCGTCGTCGTGCCACCGGCCTCGGCGTCGGTGACCATCGATCCGGAGGCATCGACCACGAACCACACACCGTTGAGTCCCTGTCCCATGACGTCGCCGGGCGTTTCGTCGGGCGCGTACAGGTAGAGCGGTTGGCCGTTGACGGTCAGCTGTTGCAGCCCATCCGTGCGCTCGATAGATCCGAACATCGCTGCATCGACGCCGGAGTCAATCGGGGTATCCGCCGGAACGGGTGGCCACGCCTCGGCACAGGCGTCATAGCAAGTGCTTTCGCCTGCACCGTCATTGGTGAAGACGTACAGAGTCTGACCGTCGGGGTCGACGAGAATGAACCCCAATTCGGTCTCGGATACGTGGATTCCCTCCATCGCATCCATGGAGGTGGTCGTGGTGTCCGCTGCCGTCGAGGTGGTTGTGGGTTCTGCCTCCGTGGTGGTCGTGGTGGCCGGTGGGTTCGTCGTTGAGGTCTCCTCCGCTCCGACGTCGCCTGTGCCGCATGCGGCGACAGTCAATGCGACAGCTGTGAGCGAAATCATCGTTGTTCGTCTCATGGGCCTCCTGGGGTTTCCTTCGTACATACGCCTCTGGCCCTCGTTTGGTTCGGCCGGTTGGCAGAATGAAGACGTGGATCCAGACGTGCTGGCCCGGTTCCGGGACGGCGACGAGCAGGCCGTCAAGGCCATATACGAGCGGTACTCGGGCGCCGTTTATGCTCTCTCGATGCGCGTGCTCCGAGATCATGGGAGAGCAGCGGACGCAACCCAGCAGACATTCGTCAAGGCTTGGCGATCGGCCCGGAACTACGACGAATCGAGGCCTATCGCACCATGGCTGTTTGCGATTGCTCGCCGAACCGCGATCGATATCTATCGAAAAGAGAAGCGACGCTTTCCGTCAGATGACTTGTTGATCGCAGAGGACGGCCCTTCGATGGAGTCGATCTGGGAGGTGTTCGAAGTCAGAGCAGCCCTCGACCTTCTCAGCGACGAGGAGCGAGCAGTGATCCGGATGAGCCATTTCGACGGTTTGACCCATGTCGAGATATCGCGGAGGCTTGGCATTCCCCTGGGGACGG
>QQVI01000132.1 GCA_003388545.1 Actinomycetota bacterium | reverse complement strand
GAGACGGTATCGGCCATCGTCGCAAAGCTCCATACGACTCCAGCAGACGGCGATCCCGCTCGCCGCTGCCGCCGAGGCCATGCGACCCTCGGCGTCGTAGCTGTCTTTGGGGCGACGCAGCACGGGTCCCGGGTATCCCTCCGGGAACAGGACCAGTTCTGCCCCAAGGTCTGCAGCCCGGGCAACCAAATTGGTTGCCCGGGCCACGTTCTCCTCAGCGTCTGATCCGGTGATCGTCCTGGGTTGGGCGACACCGATTCGTAGCCGAGCCTTCGGTTTCACTCGAGCCCGATCGACTCGTCTATGAACTCGTTGGTGTATACGTCAGTCGCCTCAATACCCGAGACGTCGATCTCGGTGACCTCGTCGACGAGGCCCATGAGCTCTGCGACACGATCCGGGTCGAAGTCTCCGACGTAGTCGTTCTCACCGTTGCTGATGATCCCAAGCTCGAGCTGCTTCGCATGGGAGTACTCAGCCCCTGCTGCGGAATAGACCCAGCCGGTGTCGTACTCATCGACCAGCTCGAGGATCAGCTCATTGGTCGGCCCTGGGTTGGCGTAGTAGTCGACGAGCGACTGCTGCAGGATCGGGACCAGCTCCTCGAGGCAGTCTGCCTCCGTCTCCAGGTCCGCAGCCCTCACGGCCATCGCCTGGAAGTACTCCTCCCAGCCCGTGTCGTGGATCAGCTGCACCTTGACAGGCTTACCCCACTCAGGAACTTCGAACTCGTAGAGGAACGGCTCGGCGGTTGCGAACCCGGCCTCGGCCCACTCACCATCGCGTCCGATGAAAGCCGCGGGCTTGCCCATGTCGCTCAGGTCCATCTGGGACTCATCCATGATTCCCTCTGCGAGCCAGTAGTCCTGGAACGAGTCCGGCCGGCCGAGCATGATCGTGACGTTGTCCTCCTTGAGGTCGGCCACCGTCTCGGCGTCCGGATAGGTCTCCGGGTCCCAGTACACGGCGAAGGGGCTCTTCTCCATCATCGCAAACACGGCCACGACCGGGAGATCCTCATGGAACTCCATCGCCTCGACCAGGCGGATCATCCCAAGGAAGATGTCCTGGTCCTGATACATGAGAGCGCCAGTCTGCTGGAACCCCACGGCGTTGCCACCGATGCGGATTTCGACGTCCACACCTGTGTCCTCACCTGATGCCATGAGGGGCCCGGTCACCCTCTTGGTCTCGGTGTCGATCTCGTAGCCCGGTCCGACGAGTTGATAGAGGCCTCCGTGCTCCGACTCCGGCTCCCAGTCGAGCTGCATCACGACCGGGTCGGGACAGATCCCCTCGAGGCTCACACCGCTGTCGCCTCCGGCGGTTGTCGTCGTCTCTCCGCCGTCGTCAGGCGGCGGCGCCGTGGTGGTCGTGTCAGACCCACCGTCGTCACCGCAGGCTGCAACCACCATGGCCAGCACGGCGATGAGGATCCACCACCGGTTTCTCCTTCTCGTCATATCTTTCCTTCCTCCTCTTTCTTCGCTTTCTCCGTTGTTGTCTTGCCTTGCGTCATGTCAAACCTTCCTCAGCCCAATACGGGTCCCAGTCGCCCACGGTCCTGCGACCGAGATATCCGAAACCCCAAAAGACCGCGATCCCAAGCAGGCAGGCGACGAAGACGGTCGTGAACAGCTCTTCGGATTGGAGTCGCGAGGCGTACTTGTCGAGTAGAAGCCCGAGTCCCGGCTCGCCCCTCCCAAAGAAGAAGTCACCGACGATTGCGCCGATCACCGACAGTCCGGCCGCGGTTCTCAGACCGGTGAAGATGTGAGGCAGAGCTGCCGGGATCTGGAGCCGGGTCGCCCTTCGCCAACGTGAGGCGTTGTGCAGCGTGAACAGCGAGTGGAGCTCACGATCCGCGCTGAGCAGGCCGGTGAGAGAGTTGATGATGATCGGGAACAAGGAGATGATGAAGCACACGATCACCCGAGCCAGGACACCAAACCCAAACCAGAAGCCAATCATGGGCACGAGAGCGAGAATTGGCACCGTTTGAGATGCGACCGCCCATGGATATAGAGAACGCTCGATCCACTTCGCCTGACTCATCGCCAGGGCCATCGAGAACCCGAAGAGGAACGCGAGGCCCAGACCCATCAATGCCACCTTGGTGCTCTGCCAGAGGCCATTGAGGATCTCGGTGACGGTGCTTCCAACGAAGAAGCCCTCTGCCACTACCTGGTGGGGTGGGGGCAGCAACCAGCGCCGATCGGCAGAGAGCACGAAGTAGGTGACCACGTACCAGAGCCCGAGGAACACGAAGAACACGAGCACCGGTGGTAGCCCTATCCGAAACTGAGTTTTGAGTCGGGCATACCTGCTCAACTCCTCGGGGGAACTGTCGATCATCCCGGCCTCCATGGAACCTGTCATGACGCCTCCTCCAAGGCCTCGGCAACCGAGCCCGCGATCTTGGTGAACTCGGGGCTGTAGCGAATCGATGGATCTCTCGGGTAGTCGAAGGGCACGGAGAACTCAGCGACGATCTTCCCGGGTCGGGAGCACATGACCAGTACCCGTGTCGCCAGGTACACCGCCTCGTCGACCGAATGGGTCACGAAGATCGAGCCAAACCGGCGGTCGGCGTAGAGGGCTATCAGCTCATCGTTGAGACGGGCCCTCGAGATCTGGTCGAGGGCGCCGAACGGCTCGTCGAAGAGGAACAGGTCGGGCTCGAGGAGCAGCGATCGGGCGAGGCTGGCTCGCATCTTCATGCCACCGGAAAGCTGGAGCGGGTAATGGTTTGCGAAGTCGGAGAGCCCGACCAGCTCGAGCACCTCGTCTGCCCGTTGCCGACGTTCCCCGGGATCTATGTCTTCCAGCTCCCCGAGAAGCTCGCCGTTCTTTCGCACAGTTCTCCACGGCATGAGTGTCGGGTCCTGGAACACGTAACCCACGTTGTCGGTGCTTCTCTCGATGTCACCGGTCGTGGGTTGGATCAGCCCGCTGGCAAGGCGAAGGACGGTCGACTTCCCACATCCAGATGGCCCGACCAGCGACACGAACTCACCTGAATCGACACTATGCGTGAATGCGTTGATGGCCGTGATGTGGCCAAACCGGACAGACACATCAGTGAAGGTGATCAATGGGTTGGCTGCCATTCACCCTCCTGATGTCGCTTCCGAGTGGATTCTGTCACCCTGTTAGTGACAGAATGTAACATGATCACTTCCAGCGCGTCGACGGCCCTGCGGTTCTTCGATTCGAGCGGAGACTGAACGTGATCGTCTTCTACGACCCGATTCAAGAGAGTCACAGCCCTACCCAACCGCATGTGTTTGGGGGTGAGTTGCTGCCGCCTGCGGAAACTGCCGACCGGGCGAAGCGGCTTCTCGGGGCCTTGGAGCGACACGGGCATCGAGTCGTGACCCCGGATGACATCGACGAGAGCCTCCTTCTCGAAGTGCACTCGCAGCGGTACCTCGAGTTCCTCGAGACCGCTCACGAGAGATGGCGGGCCGAGACGGGGTCGCCCAGGGAAGGGGAAGCCGTGCCCTACATTCGCCCGATCCCGGGCACACCGTGGAAAGCGCCCCCTTCGGTCCTCGCCCAGATGGGATGGTTCTCCAACGACGTCGACCCAATCCTGGAGGGCACCTGGCCTGCAGTCATGGGTGGGGCCAGATGCGCCAGCTCCGCCGCGGAAGCCTCCCTCTCCATGGGGGTTGCTTATGCGCTGACCCGCCCACCCGGCCACCACGCCGCCCGCGAGACCTACGGCGGGTACTGCTTCATCAACAACGGCGCCGTGGCGGCAAGCCGTCTTCGCCAGCAGATGCAGCGTGTCGCAATCCTGGATATCGACACGCATCACGGCAATGGCACGCAGTCCATCTTCTGGGAGCGAAGCGACGTGCTCACCATTTCGATTCACGGCGACACAACAGAGCATTTCCCCTTCTTCCTGGGCCATGAGGACGAGCGAGGGGCTGGTGAAGGTCTGGGGTACAACCGCAATCACCCCTTGCCGACAGGATCAGGTTGGAGCGCCTACCGGAGAGCACTCGAGGCCTCCTTTGACCTGATCGAGTCCTTCGGGGCAGAAGCCCTGGTGGTAGCGCTGGGCGTCGACACCCACGAAGCACATGGGGTGTTGAGCTTGCGTGGTGACGACTACTCGATGATTGGGAGCGCAATCCGGTCATTGGGGCTTCCGACAACAATCGTCCAGGAAGGCGGCTATGAGCCCGACACCCTCGAGGAGGCCGTGCCTGCCGTTCTCCAGGGCTTCACAGGCGACTGATGGTGTCATCAAGCCATCCGGTCAACTGCTGAAGTGATTCGGGTAGTCCGAGCGGGGTGTCATTCCCGTCGCCACGGGCATATACGGCACGCACCGAGCCCTTCGACGCATCACGTCCCTCGCGTCTGAGCCGCGCTGCAAGCTGCCGTCTGGCTTCCTCCAATTGCTCATGGGTGGGCATGATCTCAACTGCTCCAGAGAAGCTGTCCAGTGCCCCCCTCAGCGGCAATGTGCCGTCGGGGCCGCGTTTGGACGCTGCTAGCCCGTCTTCCTTCCGGAAAGCGGAGTCGGCGAGGAAACTGCGATGGGTCAACCCCGGCGACACCCAAGCTGCCAGGACGTCGTAGAGAGGCTCCACTCTCTCCAAGGTCTTGGCGATGATGTCGGCAAGGTAGTTGTGAACCGAGACAAACGCCTCCCTCTCGTTGGGACCCCAACGCCAACGGCTTTTGCTCACCTGGACCGCCGTCGAGTCGTCGCGCTCGGGTGAGACTGAAGTCCCGCGCGCCTCGAACAGACCCGGGTCGTCGTAGCTGGTCGCCGGGCTCTGTTCACCACGCCAGTAATAGATATACGGATAGGGGACCAGAGCCAAGGGCTCGGACATGACTATCCGATCGAGAAGCACATTGCCCTTTCGGAGCGGACCGACATTGAGCAGGTCCAGGCTCTCACCAGGATCGAGCGCCTCTTCCAGTCCCTCGGGTATCTCATGGGATTCTGTCGGCTCCCAGCCCGCTGCCAGGAGCGCCCCATTGATGGCGCGGTGCTCCCGGCTGGTGTTATAGGGCTTGTACTTGGTGCAGGGAACGAAGAGAGCGATCCGATGCCCTTCTGAGGCCGGCGGCTCCCATTCCTCGCTGACGAATTCGAGCCAGGCCGAGACACGTGGATGTTGGAGTGCGTCTCTGTTCGCCTGAGGCGAGTAGATACACAACGACGAGTCGAGTTCGAACGGCGCGCGAATCTTTCTCTGCGAATCCTCCAGGCGGTTCTCGGGGAGCAGGAGCTCGGCTCCCTCAGGCATCACGCACCCGCATCATCATCGGGGTGGGGTTGAAGTCGTTGCAGGGCGTGAGGTCTTGAGGGCAAGAGGAAAGAAGAACCACGAGGTCTTCATGAGCCTCGAGAGTTATCGTCGCTCCCGCCTCATGAGCGGCCCGGTCGGTGACGACCGAAAGGTCATCGTCAACCCTGTTGTGCATGAAGACGTTCCATGCCGTCTCACCGTGGATCTCGCGGTCCTCGCCGAGCAGATCCCGCGCCTGTTCGAGATTGCCCAGGCAGTGAGGATGGTCGGGTAAGCCGTAGTCGCGCTCGTAACGCTCGTGGTCGCAGCAGGGGACGATGATGTCATGCTTCTCGACGTCGTCTTTCACGATCGTGAAGACCGGATTCCGGTGATTGGAGAACACCTGGG
This sequence comes from Actinomycetota bacterium, assembly GCA_003388545.1. Taxonomy (GTDB): domain Bacteria; phylum Actinomycetota; class Acidimicrobiia; order Spongiisociales; family ZC4RG35; genus MA-ANB-1. Next base: position 1,474 of record QQVI01000132.1, on the reverse strand, counting down.
AGCCGGTTTTCAGCTCGATAGAGGCGTTGCAGGAGACCGTATGGGTGGGCGACATGTACTCACTTGGATCGTTTCGGAACCAAGCCACGATGTCTCCTACCTGGTGGCCCTCGACATCGACTATGTCGAGTAACTGCCCCTTCTTGACGTAGACACCCCTGCCTTCCTTCGCAGGCACGACTACCTCTTCGATGATTTCACTCACATTGCCTTCCTTTGCTCGAATTCATACGTGACCGGACCCTGGAGGGGTTTCCATCTCGGGCTCGACAGAGACCTCCCGCGCAGCCGCCGGTGTGTTCCTGCTCCGCAGTGCCCGGATCTCGCCATCGATGAGCACGGCACTGATGCCGGGTATGTCGCCGCGACGGAGCGCCCCGAGGGCGTCTGGAGCGAGCCCGCCCCAGGGTGTGTCACATACGACAAGGTCGGCTGATCGCCCGACCGCCACCTTCCCGGCGTCGAGTTCGTACACGTCGGCCGTGACCCCGCTCGACCATGCCCATGCCATCGATGGGTCGACATCGCCGAGTGAACAGAGCTCGGCCATCGTCTTCAACATCGCTAGCGGGATGACCCCAGTCCCGGTGGGAGTGTCAGAACCGATGATCACGCGGCTCTCTGCTCCGGCGTCGCGTACCCACTCGACGATCTCGAGAGAGCTGCGCAGGTTCCCCGCCTGCACCAACTGGAGGATCATGTCCGTCTCGGCGATGATCGTCTTCAAACCTTCTTCGTCGAGGGAGGTAGGGCCACCGTTGATGTGTCCGCAAACGTCGGGGTGAAGCAGGAGCAGGTGATCGGTGGTGATCGGCTTGGAGCCAGGAATCGAGGCACCACCGGAATGGCACATCACCTTAATTCCCGCTGCCTGGGCCCCCTTTACCTGGGGTAGCCCGTCGGCCGGGTCCTCATATCTCCCGAATCCGAACTTCGCGAGCCTGACACCTTGTTCCGCGATTTCGACAAAGTCTTGATCTGTGAGCACCGGTTCGAGGACCACGGATCCGCCGTTGACCTTCATCCCATTGGGCCGATAGTCCTTCCACCAGTTCGCAGCCGCGACGGCAAGGGCCTTCACGCCTTCCCGATTGCGCGGTCGACCGGGAGCGTGGATCTCGCCGGGTGAGATCACCTGCGTTATCCCACCGTGGACGTACGAGCTCAGGAACCCGACTGTCTGCTGACGAGGGGTGTAGTCGCCGAGCACAACATGACAGTGAGAGTCGATGAGGCCGGGGGCCACGGTGGCTCCCCCGACGTCGACGACCCGATCGGCGTCACTCGCCTCCACCGAGCCGAGCTTCGAGATGACCCCATCCTCGATCAAGAGTGAGTCGGCTTCCAGCAACGGCTCCTCCAAATCGCCGCTGACGAGGGTGCCGATGTTGACAATTGCCGTCGACTTCAGCGCAGGCACTCTCGATCTACTCCTCTCGGGACTGCGGCAGTCCCACTCGCAGTGACTAGCAGT
>QQVI01000169.1 GCA_003388545.1 Actinomycetota bacterium | reverse complement strand
AGGTCTCCCACGGCGACCGAAAACAGGAACCGAGAGCGCATCATGAAGATGCTAGGGCTCCGAACGCTTATTTGGGGGCGCGATCCCCAAGCGTCGCAGCAAGCTCGATCAGCGTACGGACCCCAACGCCCGAACCGCCCTTGACTTGCTCGCCGGCGGTCTCCCGCCACCGAGCCGGGCCGGCGATGTCGAGATGCGCCCAATCACCTTCCCCGGCGTATTCGCTGAGAAAGAGCGCAGCCGCTATCGCCCCACCGTACCGGCCGCCTGTGATGTTCTTGATATCGGCGATGTTCGAGTCGAGGTTCGTTCGATAGTGGCGGAAGAGGGGCAGCTCCCAGAAGAACTCGCCGGCACGGGAGGCGGCCTCGAGAACGAGAGATGCAACATTGCTCGTAGAACCAAAGACGGCAGCGATTTTCTCGCCGAGAGCGACCTTGGAGGCCCCGGTCAAGGTTGCGACATCAACGATCATGTCCGGCTCATAACGGCGAACCACACCGAGCCCGTCGGCGAGAATCAGCCGGCCTTCCGCGTCGGTGTTGAGGACCTCGATTGTTGGTCCGGCAACCGGGCGCAACACATCACCGGGGCGCATCGCATTTCCGCCCACAGCGTTGTCAGTGAGCGGGATGACCGTCGTGACGCGAACAGGTAGGCCGAGACGGGCAATGCCTATCGTTGCAGCCCCAACCACGGCGGCCCCCGTCATGTCGTCTTTCATCTCTTCCATCAACGATGCAGTCTTGAGAGAGAGCCCGCCAGAATCGAACGTGATCCCTTTGCCCACCAGACCGAGATGCTTGTGTGAAGACTCCGGCTGGTAAGACATCACGACGAGAACGGGAGGACGGTCCGAGCCGGCTGCGACACCCAGCAACGCACCAAGGGACTCTTTGCGAATCCGGGCTTCGTTCCAGACCTCGACTTCAACCGGCAGGTCTGCGGCCGCCCTCTCGAGAACTGCAGCCACCTCGCTGGGCGCGGTATCTGCAGCAGGCGTGTTCGTGAGGTCCCGAGCGAGGTTGGTCGCATCGATTCCCGCCAGAGCTCTCTCCAGCTCTTCCCCTGACCCCCCGGGGATCTCGACGACCTCGACCGTCAACTCGTCGTCCGACTTGGTCTTGTAGTTGCGATATTGGTAGGCCCCGAGCCCGAGTCCCTCGGCCACAGCGCGGGTGGCCCCATCAACCGGAGCTTGAGCCAGGAGACAAATGGCACCGGGCGTCTTCACCGCCCTGATCGCATTCCCGGCGGCAGTGCGAAGCGACTCAAAGCTTGCCTCGTCCCCGATACCAACGAGGACTGCGATTCCATCACCCCTCGGAAGCGTTAGCACCTGACCGGGCTTGCCCTCGAATCCGGAAGCCTTCAAGAGCGCCTCATCGACGGAATCGAGCACGGTCTCAGAGCCTGGCAACGGATTGAGCTCACTCAGGACGCCGGCGATCACAGTGGATCCCCCCGGCACAACGTCGTGCTCGACCACCTTCATTTCCATGTGAAATCTCCCTCCTCGGACCACGCTTCAGGCAAATGGGCCCAAGCCAATCGCCAGGGCCCGCCCCAAGAAAACCACACCGAGGGTGGTCAGCACGGCCAGATAAGACAAACCCGTGGCAGCCATCACCCCGGAATAGGCCGGATAGCGCAGCGACCCCAACACCCCAGCCATCAACAGGATGGAAGTCGCGCCCAGGACCCAATACGCCAGCTGGCCTCCACCCGACGGGAAGCCGACGCCCAGCCACAGAACCAGGCTGTCTCCAATCAGTCCGATGATTGCGGTCGCAGCAAGGCCATTCAACGCCCACCGGGGAAGCCTGGGATCGACCAGATACCAATGACCCAACGCCATCTCGCCTGTGACCCCGCCCAAGGCCAAAGCCGCCGAAGCTGTGGGGAGCGACCCCGCAAGGAGCGAGCCTTCGACCGCCAGAGCCAGCCCCCCGACCAACATGAGTAGCCCTGCGAACGCATGATTTCGTGCCCATACGAGGGCGAGCACGACGGCAAGACCACCCGCCCGCGCCCACCATGCTCCGACTGCAAACAGCGCCGGAAGCGCTATCAGGAGAGAGAAGCCAGCAGCCAGCCATGTGAAGCCGGGTCCGACGATCCGTGCGAATGAAACGAAAGACACGACAAGCACGAGCCCGGCGCTCCAGGCCAGGAGAATGAACGCCGGATCGGCGATGGTCGTCAGATCAGAGGGCACGACGAGGCATCATATGTTCCCATGGAAGCATCCCAGCCATCTGTGTCGGTCGTCATGCCGGCGCTCAATGCAGAGAGTCAGGTCGGGAAGGCCATCGAGTCGATCATGGGACAGGACTACCCCCACATCTTGGAAGTCATCGTGGCCGCCGGCGATGATGCCACAAAGAGGGCCGCCGCCGATAAGGGGGCAATCACCGTCGACAATCCATCTGGCAAGACGCCGGCGGGCCTCAACCTCGCAATTGCACTGGCCACCGGCGACGTCATCGTTCGTTGTGACGCACAGTCGATCCTTCCTACCCAATACGTGTCGAAGGCAGTCGAGACGATGAGGCGGACCGGCGCCGCCAACGTCGGAGGAATGCAGGTGCCTGCCGGAGACACGTTTTGGGAGAGGGCGATCGCTGCAGCCATGTCTTCGCCACTCGGAGCCGGCGACGCGCGCTACCGAACGGGAGGTGAAGAGGGGCCCGTCGAGACCGTCTATCTGGGAGTGTTCGACAGGGCGGTGCTCGAGCAAGTGGGGGGATACGACGAGGACTTCGTTCGCACCCAGGACTATGAGCTGAATCATCGCATCATCGAAGCGGGTGGTGTCGTCTGGTTCGATCCCCGCCTCGAAGTGCAATACAAGCCACGTGGATCTCTGAAGGAGCTCTGGTCGCAGTACTTCCAGTACGGACAGGCAAAGAAGAAGTTCATGCGCCGACACCCGGGCAGCCTTAGATGGCGCCAGCTCGCTCCCCCATTCTTGGTGATGGTCCTCGTACTCAGCGCTCTTGCCGCCATCGTTTGGCCGTGGGCACTCACGTTGTGGGCCTTGTATCCGATTGCCCTGCTCGTAGGTGTCCTGGTGATGCCAAGGCGCCTCCGTCCGAACCTCGGGACGATTCCAGCGCTTGCCACCATGCATCTCGCCTGGGGTCTCGGTTTCCTCAACGGTGCTGAAGATGAGTGAGAGCATCCTGATCCTGACCACAGCCCATTGGGAAGGCGATCCGAGGCTCAACAGACACCTGGCTTATCTGAAGAACGCCGGGCAGGACGCCAGCATCATCGCGCTCACGGGGGACGGCGGCACTGGCCGCATCAGGAACGCGATCAGTGCGTTCGGTCTCATTTGGAGGCGAAGGGCACATGCCGTGCTTCTCCCCGATCCTGAACTATTCGTGGTCGGCTCGTTGATCGGTCGTTTCCGGGGAGTGAGGACGGTGATCGACGTACATGAGGACTACGCACGAGCCGCTTCGGGGAGGGATTGGATTCCAACGTTGCTGAAACCCCTGGTCGCCGCCTTTGCTTGGCTCAATGATCGCGTCGCTCGCCGGGTTGCCCACGCAAACCTTGTCGCCGCACCGGAGCTCGCCGGGCGCACCTCCAATGTTGTCCTGAACATTCCCGACCCGTCGGAGTTCGAACAGCACCCTCCGGCACTCCCGGCAATGGTCGCCTACGTCGGCGATGTGACGATCGCCCGGGGCGCTGTGGCGATGGCCGAGCTTGCCGCGAGCATGCCGGACTTCCGCTTTCTGATCGTTGGGAGGGTTGATGCTGACGTGAGATCACGGATGGAGTCGATTGCCCCCGACAATCTCGAGCTAGCGGGCCGTCGTCCGCATGCCGAGGCCTGGACAATGATCAGCGGTGCGTTGGCGGGCCTGTCTCTCCTACAGCCACTTCCCGCCTATCGCGAGGCAGTCGCCACAAAGCTGTGGGAATACTGTGCCGCAGGAATTCCACCGGTTGGAAGTGACTTGCCCGGCCAGAGCCGGTTCTTGGAGAAACTATCAAGCGATTTGATCGTGCGTGACATGAATGAAGCACGGTCGGTCTTGGAGCGTCTCGCTGGCGATCGCAGCTGGTCCGAAGAACTACGTTCCCGTTCGAGACAACTCGCCGAGGAGGAATGGGAAAGACACAGGCCTGACCTGGCGGTTCAACGTGTGTTTGCTCCCCGTCCGATGACTCGCAGACGTGGCGACTCGTCCCCGAAATGAGCGGGGTCGAGGATCCCTCTTCCGTCATAGACAATCCTCGCTCCGGGCAGGTCGTCAGCGACCAAACTCCCATAATCCGCATGGTCGGTTTGAACGATCACGGCGTCGATCTCTTCGCCGTCCCACGACTCCAGACCCAGTGCCGAGAGCTCTTCATCTGTGTAGAGGGGATCCGAGACCATTGGCACCCCACCACTACCCTTGATCTCCGCGACGAGAGGGAAGACGCCTGAGTAGGCAGTCTCTTTGACACCACCTCTATAGGCCGCTCCAAGCACCAGAACACGGCTTCCGTCGAGGCCGCCCAGCTCTTTGGCAACGCTCTCGACAACACGTCTCGGCACGTCGAGGTTGACCTCTCGAGCCGTTTCCACGAGACGCGCGTTTTCATCACCAGCCAGGTAGAACCTCGGGTAAACCGGAATGCAATGACCGCCAACTGCCACTCCCGGTCGGTGAATGTGAGAGAAAGGTTGACTGTTGGAGGCCTCGATAACATCACCGATGTCGATGCCGGCCGACTCCGCAAACCGGGCGAACTCGTTGGCCAAAGCGATGTTGACATCGCGGTATGTCGTCTCAGCAAGCTTCGCCAGCTCGGCTGCCTCGGCGGAGTTCATCGCCCAAACACCGCTCCTTCGCACGAGGTCCGGCCGGTCGTCGAAGTCGAGGATCGCCTCATAGAACTCGACGCCACGTTTGGTGGACTCCTCGTCGATTCCCCCGACGAGCTTGGGGTACCTTCTCAGGTCGGCAAATATCCGGCCGCTGAAAACGCGTTCCGGTGAGTGCACCAGGTAGAAGTCACGCCCTGCTTCGAGACCTGAGTGCTGCTCCAGTGCCGGGCCGAACCGATCGCGTGTCGTCCCGACAGGCAGAGTCGTCTCATATGAGACGAGGGTCCCAGGCTTCAGCCCGGCCGCGATGCTTTTAGTGGCTGCATCCATGGCACCGAAGTCGGGCTCGCCGTTCTCATCGGTAATCAGGGGGACGACGACCACAACGGCCTCGGACTGAGAGACCGCCTCGACGGTGCCGGTGGTCGCGACCAGGAACCCGTTGTCCACGACCTGAGACAGCCTGGTGTCGAGATCAGCTTCTCCAGGGAACGGGACCTCACCTGAATTCACCAGAGCCACGGTCTTTGGCGAGATGTCGGCACCCAATACGTGGTGGCCTTTCGACGCAATCTGCACCGCAAGTGGCAGCCCGATCTTGCCAAGTGCAATTACTGAGACGTTCATTTCGCGTCTCCGATTATCGCCTGAGCCACCTCAAGAATCGCAACTCCCTCATCGAGCGTCACGACGCCTTCGGCGTGACCCTTGTCCAGAGCCTCGCGAAAGGCCTCGTGCTCGACCTGAAGTGGCTCTCGTTTCGGAAAGGCGTAGACGATGGTGTCGCCCTCACTGACGCCGCGCATGATCGCAAGCTGATCCCACTCACTGTCCACTACCTCGGCATTCGAATGAAACTTGAGCTCTCCGGTGAGGAGGTCAGCAACAAAGGCCCCCTTCTCACCGAGGACCGTGACGTTCCGCTTCTTGACCGGGCTCAGCCAATTGACCGTCATCGAGGCGACCACGTCGTTTTCGAGACGACCGGTTGCGACGACCAGGTCCTCATGTGGACGCCCCATCTTGTGCGCGGTTTGACCTGAGACCGTCGCAAACGGGGCACCCCCGATCCATGTCACGATATCGATGTCGTGTGTGGCAAGGTCTTTTACTACTCCGACATCGCTGATTCGCTTGGGGAAAGGACCGACGCGCTCGGTGGCGATGGAAATGACCCGACCCAGTTGACCGTCGGCAAGCCTCCTCTTCATCTCCTGAAGACCTGAGTTGAAACGCTCCACATGGCCTACGGCGCCGAGCAGTCCGCTGTGGGCAAATGCGCTGCTGATCTCCTTGGCCGAGGCCACAGACTCTGCGAGCGGCTTCTCAATGAGAGTGTGAATGCCTTCGGCGGCGAACCTCATGGCCACTTCGTGGTGCTGAGCCGTTGGCACTGCCACGACGGCGCAGTCGAGCCCACGTTCGAGGAGCTGATCCACCGTCTCGAAGACCTCACCCGACCGCATCGCATTGTGGCGATCGCCCATCGGATCGACAGCCCCTACGAATTCGACGTCATCAGACGTCGAGAGGATCCGGGCATGGTGACGACCCATCTGACCAAGACCAACAAGACCGAAACGCATCATGCCACCGCGGCGTTCAGGGTCTCGACGATCAGGTCGATCTCGGAATCGGTGAGATCTTGTCGAACCGGGATCGAAATCACCCGGCGGGCGAGATCCTCGGTCACCGGCAGCTGGTAGTCAGGACCGCGGTAGGGTGCCTGCTCGTGCGTTCCTGCCGGGTAGTAGACGCCAAAGCCGATCCCGGCGTTTTCGAGAGCTGCAGCGATCGGTTTCCGATCGGGCGGGCACAGCGTGTATTGGTGATAGACGTGGTAGGCGTCGGCACGCTCCGTCGGGAGGCCCAGGGCCGGGTCGAGCCTGTCATCGTAAGTCGACGCGATTTCGCGTCGTCGGTCGGTCCACTCCTCCACCTTGCCGAGCTGGACGAGTCCGATTGCCCCCTCGATCTCCGTCATTCTCTCGTTGAGCCCAACCATTGGATGTACGTATCGCTCTGACATCCCCTGGTTGCGCAGCATCTTCGCCCGTTCGGCCAATTCGGTGTCGTCGGTCGTGATCATTCCACCCTCGCCCGTGGTCATGTTCTTGGTCGGGTAGAAGGAAAAAGCCCCAAACCGACCTGCCGCGCCCGCCGTGAGGCTTCCGCTTCTGGCGAGATGGGCCTGTGCGGCATCTTCGATGACATCGATGCCGTGTTTGTCTGCAAGCTCGATGATCCCGTCCGTCGGAGCCATCTGCCCGTAAAGGTGGACAGGCATCACCGCCCGGGTCTTGTCGGTTATCGCAGGCTTGATCGCATCTGCATGAATCGTGAAGTCAACCGGATCGACATCCACGAAAACCGGCTCCGCCCCCACCATTCGGACGGAGTTGCCTGTGGA
>QQVI01000243.1 GCA_003388545.1 Actinomycetota bacterium | reverse complement strand
CCGGTCCCGAGCATTGTGATCTTGTGGGAGTCCATCCCATCCTCCTGCGGTCAGAAATATGTCTATACAACTTATCAGCCCGCAGCATCGGGTGTCGGCCGACCGACGCAGAACCCGGGTGTCAGGGGCGGTTTCCGGTTTAATGGGGCCATGAGCAACTGCAACTGGATCGTGGTCCATCGCGGGGTGTTGGGGCGTTTGTCGGGTCATGCTCCTTTGAGTTGGAGTGAGCAGATCGTGAGCAGAATCCCGGGGCTCGGAGTGGCTGCAGCGGCGGCGTTGGCCACCATGACGACAGCCGACGACACCTGACGTCCTGGCTGGTAGGTGAGCGTGTGGATGGTGGCACCCCGATCGCTTGGTCCGGAGTCGGTGTGAGACCGAGGTCAGCGTCGTGAACATCTACAAGATCACGCGCCTCAACCGGCCGCTCAGTTGGCGCCTCACATCCAATCGAATCGCAATTCTCGGTTCCGTGGCTGCCGGCGCGATCGCACTGGGCTGGTGGTACTTCTCGAGGGACAAGTGGCAGATCTTCGCGGCGGCGCTCGTCGGTGTGTCCGCCTTCATCGCTTGGGCAGTCGCCCGGGAGCTTGATCCCGACAGGCCCAGGACTGCAACGCTGGCGATGATTCTGGCCACCGTGGGTGCGTTTGGCCCGTGGGAGCCAGCCCTCTTGGTCTCTGCGATCGCCCTCGTCGGGTTGCGGGTCCTCGCCGGCACGGTCGGGGGCGAGCTCAAGCCGCTGGACTTGATCGTCCTCTTCGGCGCGGCGGCCTACTGCGGGACGCGCGTCGATGCCTGGGTGGTTGTGTTGCTTCTCGTTTTGGCCGTCCTCGACGAGCAGCCTGCCGGCTATCCAGTCGCAACCGTTGGGATGCTCCTTGCTGCGGCGGGGGCCGGCTTCCTCACGGATGTCGACTTCCCTGACAACAACATGCTCGACGAGGAGCTGCTGTGGGGGCTTATAACCATCGCCGCAATAGCCCTGGCGATCCGTACGACGAGGATCCGGTCGAAGACCGACCTCTACGGCCACTCGATTTTGTGGCCGAAAGTGAGAGCCGCCCGCGTGATGGCAGGGTTTGTCGTCATCGGCGGGATCATCGGATCAGACGCGGGAACGCTGGTGTTGATGACCCCGGTTCTCGCTGGTCTCGTCGCCACGGCTCTCTACCGCACCTTCCGACCGGCCTGATGAGAGAGACCCGGGTGCTCGAGCACCCAGGTCTCCTGGTTCGCCGCTACATAGCCGACGATGCCTGTCGTCGTGCTAGCACTGGCTCAGCTGCTGGCTCCGATGGCTTCGCGATGATCGGCTTGGATGCTCACCTTGCGGGGCTTCGACTCCTCGCGCATCGGGACCATCACGGTCAGAACGCCATTGTCGTAGGAGGCGCTCACGTTGGCGCTGTCGACGTTCTCCGATAGACGGACCTGGCGGCTGTGCTTCCCAGTGGGCCTCTCCCGAAGCAGCCAGTTGACGTTCTCATCCTCGATGCTTCGGCGACTGGCGGTCACAGTCAGGATGTTGTTTTCGACTGTGAGGTCTACGTCGTCGGGGTCGACATCGGGCAGGTCGAACCTGAGCGTGTACACACCCTCGCTCTCGAAGGCGTCCATGGGCATTATGCCGCCGCGGAAGCGTCCCCCGAATTGATTGAACGCACGCTCGAACTCTTCGAACGGGTCGGCAAACCTGAGCATGATTCTCTCGTACTCCTTTCGTATCGTCTCATCGCACGTCCGGATCAGGTCTCGCGCAATCAGCACAAATCGTCAAGAAAACTGGGCCTCAAACTCGTTTCTGGAACCCATCCGAAAGTGCTTAGGTTGTAAAGTAATCTGATAGTATAGCACTCAGATTTACGTGTCAAGAGATGGGTTTACAGATTTGGGTTTACAGATTTCTATGTCGAGTTCCAGCGGAGGTGAATAGTGACATCATCGAGCACCATTTCCTCATCGGCGTTGCGCGCTAGCCGGCACGACAGGGCGCGATGTCTTGATGCGATGCATGAGGTGGAGCGGCTCGCGGCCGCTCCCGGCCCCTTGCGTCCCGACGCCTGGAGGGACGACTTGTTGGATGCGCTTCATGAGCTCGGGGCGAGCTTTCATGCCCAACACGTCGCTTCTACCGAGCTAGGAAGCTTGTTGTCGAGAGTCATTGAGGAAGCCCCACACCTGATACCGGGCGTCAACGACTTGATGGCGAGACAGCGCGCCCTCGACACGAGAATCAGCGATTTCCGGAGCCGGCTCGCCGACCTGTCGCGTCCCATCGATGTGGAGGAGACCAGAAGTGAGCTGGCCGAGATCACACGAGACATGAGGGAGTTACGGGCGTGGGAGACAGATCTCGTCTACGAGGCCTACTCCGTCGACCTGGGCGTGGGCGACTGAGGCTGGGACGGGCATCTACGTCTCGGGGGGCAACGAATACCCTGAGATGCACATGTTGAGCCGTTCGTGAAGATTCTCGTCACCGGTGCCACTGGCTACATCGGAGGTCGCCTCGTGCCCCGCCTCCTCGAGTCGGGCCACTCGGTCCGTTGCCTGGTGCGCAGTCCCGAAAAGCTGCAACTCGACACATGGAGGGATGACGTCGAGGTGGTTCAGGGAGATGTTCTCGACAGCTCCACGCTCGAAGGAGCCTTCGATGGCTGCGACGCAGCGTTCTACCTGATCCACTCCATGGACGGCCAGGGCAACTTCAGCGAGCGAGACAACAGGGCTGCGACGAATTTCCGGGATGCCGCGGAGAAGGCTTCCGTGAGGCGCATTGTCTATCTCGGGGGATTGGGCGACTCCGACGACCTCAGTGAGCACCTGTCGAGCCGCCAGGATGTGGGACGTGTGCTCGCCGACGGCACAACGCCGGTTACAGAGCTTCGTGCTGGCGTGATCATCGGTTCCGGTTCGGTCTCTTTCGAGATGCTGAGATATCTCACCGAAGTGCTTCCGGTGATGGTCACGCCGAGTTGGGTCCGGACCCTCTGCCAACCGATTGCAGTCGCTGACGTGCTCGAGATCCTCGTCGCTGCCGTTTCCGACCAGGGCTCGGAGAGCAGGATCATCGGCATAGGTGGCCCGGATCGGTTGACGTATGAGGAGATGATGCGGGAGTACGCAGAAGCCGCAGGGCTGAGACGGCGGGTAATCATTCCGGTTCCCGTGCTGTCTCCCAGCTTGTCCAGCCATTGGATCGGTCTGGTCACACCACTGCCGACCGGAGTCGCCAAACCCCTCGTTGACAGTCTGCGCAACGAGGTGACAGTGGACGACAACTCCTACGCCGAGGAACACGCCGGGCCCCTCACCCCATATCGGCAGGCTGTTGAGGACGCTTTGCAGCGCTCCGAAGAAGCTGGTGTGCTCACCCGCTGGTCGGACGCCACCGACTCACCAGCGCAGCCCGTACCCGGGGATCCGGATTGGGCGGGTGGGAGCGTCATGACGGATGTCCAGACAGCGCAATCGTCGGCTGATCCCCCCGAGCTCTTCCGGGCGTTCACCCGCATCGGGGGCAACAACGGCTACTACACGATGAATTGGGCTTGGTCCCTACGCGGGTTGCTCGACAGCCTCGTGGGCGGTGTGGGGCTCCGGCGAGGCAGGCGCCACCCCACGGAGATCCATCCCGGAGAGGCACTCGACTTCTGGCGCGTGGTTCGGGTGGTGCCCAATGAACGGCTCGACCTCTATGCGCAGATGAAGCTACCGGGTGAGGCGTGGCTTTCCTTCGAGGCGGAGGCAAACGGGAACGGCTCGACTCTCAAGCAGACTGCCCTGTTCATCCCTCGGGGTCTCGCCGGGCGGCTCTACTGGTATCTCCTCTTCCCGTTCCACGTCGCCATCTTCGGCCGAATGGCGCGCCGCATCGCGAAAGCCGCCGAGTCGATATAGGGCTGTGTGCCCCTAGCTGGCAACCGGGTACGAGCGGAGCTCGAGGGCCTCCGACATCAATCGCGACAGCGCCACCAACCCGAGTCCCAGAGCCGCCCCCCCGACCGCCAGAGCGAAGAGTATCGCCCTCAGCAACCAGATGTTTCTGTCCAGGGTCGCTTCGGTCCGGTCGATGGTCATGCTCGCTTCGGTAAGGGTGTCGTTGTATGCCGACGTGATCTCATGTATCCCATCGAGGTCGTTGCCCAATTGGTCGAGGGCCAACGCCAATCGGTCTGCCTCCCCGGCGAGCTCTGATGCGGCGGGTACGAGGTCGCGTAGCGAGCCAGCTTGCGTCCGAAGGTTCTCGGGGAGGCCGATGAGTGCCTGCTCGACCTGCCTCAGGGAGTCGTCGAATGGCTCCTCGGGCGAGTAGTCGACTCCGATGAAGGAGAGGGCGCGGAGCGTCCCGTCTATGGCTCCGGCCGCCTGTATCGCCGCGGGCATCGCCCCGCGTATCGCCTCCAGGTCGTCAGGAAGCTCGTTTTCCAAAAAGCCGGCTACGTTCTCGAGGCTCGATGCGCCAACCGTGGCGGTCGATGACACGCCGGCGATTCCGCTCGCCGCGGCGTCGATCCCGGCCTGAACCTCCGCGGTGGCTTCGGTGACGACATCTACCGTCTCGTGGATTGCGTCGACAGCGTTGGACGTCACCTCGAAGCTGGCCCTGAAGTCCCGTGCGCCCGTTTCGATCATGAACAGGCCGAGGACAAGCGTGAGAAGGCTGGTGGCTATGGCGACGTATCCACTTCCTGCGAGGACGCGCGAAACCCGTTGTGGTCTCCGTGGTTTGAGCATCACCCTTTCCTACCCACCGGCGATACGGCACAAACGTTTGTGAGAGCGCGTCAACGGGTACACGTGCCGCCGCAATGTCAACCAACCCGGCGGTCAGGGCCGAAAGCCTGACGAAGGTATTCAGTGGCGGCGCTGGCGTGTTCGACCTCGACATGGAGGTCGAGCCGGGCTCGATTGTCGGCCTCATCGGTCCGAGCGGCTCAGGGAAGACGACGACGGTCAGACTGCTGACAGGTCTCCTCACACCTGACTCCGGCACAGTCAGGGTGCTCGGCGAGCGCCCCATCGAGTTCAGCAGAGAGACCAGAGCGAAGCTCGGTTACATGCCGCAGGACTCGGTTTTGTACCCCGGGCTCACCATCCGGCAAAACCTCGACTTCGCTGGCACGGTTTTTGGCATGCGTAAAGGCCGGGGCGACCGTATTGAGAGGCTCCTCGACTTCTTCGAGCTAACCGAAATCGCTGATCGCATGCCTCACAAGGTGTCAGGTGGAGAACGCCGACGCGCCTCGCTCGCTGCGACATTGATCCACAACCCGATGCTCATCTTTCTCGACGAGCCCACCGCCGGCCTTGATCCAGTCTTGCGACGGAAGCTGTGGGACATGTTCGAGGACCTTGCGAAGGACGACGGGCGAACCCTGGTGGTGACGACCCAGTACGTGGGCGAGGCCGCCTACTGCGACTACGTTGCAGTGCTCGCCGAAGGACGGATCCTCATCCTCGACACACCCGGAGGTCTGCGACGGCACGCTTATGGTGGTGAGCTGGTCGACGTTGTTTTCTCGGCACGTCCCTCACCTGTTGCTCTGGACCATCTTGCCTCGATCTCAGCGAGGAGCGAGCCGATTTGGATCGACGCACGCTCATTGCGGGTGGTGGTCGACGACGCCGGAGCGGCGGTCCCGCGTCTCGCTGATTGGGCCGGAGACAACGGGCTCGTCATCGAAAAGGTCGAAGCGTATACGCCACCCTTCGATGACATCTTCGTCGAGGTTGTGGAGAAGTACTCCAGGTCCAAGGAGCTCGAGGCAGTCTGATGTCGCAGACTCAAGGTTTCCTCTCCAGGCTCGTTCGCGTCTGGGGCTTTGCCCGCAAGGAGCTTTGGAGCGTGCTGCGCCAGCCGAGGCTCATCATGACGCTCGTCGTGGGCCCGTTCTTGATTCTGCTCATCTTTGGGCTCGGCTACACCGAGCAGGTCCAGCCTTTTCGCACGATCATCGCTCTCGAGAGTGAAGAGGCCCAGATAGCAGCCGATGTCGATGATCTCGCGGAGTCGTTCGAGCCAGCGATAGATCTGGTTGGCACGACAACGGATGCCGAGGGTGCCCTCGCCCAGCTCGAGGCAGGGGACATCGATCTCTTGATAATCGCGCCGGATGACGCTCTGGCGGCGCTCGACCGCGGAGAGCGAGCCAACTTCACGGTGGTTCACTCAGAGGTCGACCCGATCCTGCGACGGAGCATCGGGCTCATTTCGACGCTCTCTGTCGATGAGATAAATCGACGGGTACTAGAGACTTTGATAGGTGAGATTCAAGAGGGCTCAGACGAAGTAGAGCCCCCACTGTCGGGTCTCAGCGCGGCCGCATCCGGTCTGGTCGACGCGCTGCAGCAGGGCGATGAGGACGAAGCACGCCAACAACGGGAAGCCCTCGAATCGGCGATTACCGCAGCAGAGTCTCAGGCTCCGGCTGGTGCTTTCTACGAGGGCGTCGGTCAGACCCTTGGAATCGCAGCAGGTGGCGTCCTCTCCGAGATCACTACCGACCTCGAGGGCGCTGATCCCTCAAACTCCGACGCCCTGGAGAATGCCTTGGCTGCTCAAACGAAGATCATCCAGCTCGAGTCACAGCTCAATCAGGCGCAAGACATCGATCCCGCCCTGCTGGTGAGCCCCTTCGGTTCGGAAGTTCAGGCACTGAACGATGTGCCCGATCAGCCTGCGATCTTCTATGCGCCTGGAGTCCTGATGCTCTTGATCCAGCACCTGGCCGTGACATTCGGAGCGCTCTCACTGGTGCGGGAGCGGGCGCAGGGAGCGACGGAGATCTTCCGCGTGTCGCCTCTCTCGGCCAGTGAGGCCATGATCGGCAAGTACATCGCCTTCGTCGTGATCGTGGGAACCGTGGCAGCCGCGCTCTCAGCGCTGATGTACGCCTTTGGCGTGCCGATCGCCGATCAGCTGCTCCTCTATTCGGGAACCGTCTTGCTCGTGATACTCGCCTCACTAGGGCTCGGCTTCGTCATCTCAGGCCTGTCCAACACCGACAGTCAGGCGATCCAGTACGCCATGATCGTCTTGCTCGTATCGATCTTCTTCTCCGGGTTCATCATCCCGCTAGATCGACTGCTCGAGCCCGTGCAGGCCGTCTCCTTCCTGCTTCCTGCGACGTATGGGATCTCCGCCTTGCAGGACGTGGTCTTCAGGGCCACCCAGCCCGCGTTTCTGCTGATCGCAGGTCTCGGCCTGTACACGCTGGCGGGGGCATTCGCCTCATGGTTG
>QQVI01000232.1 GCA_003388545.1 Actinomycetota bacterium | reverse complement strand
GAAGGGTCGTTGAGCGACGCTGCAAGAGCGTCAGTGTCGATCAGAGGACCCGTTCCGATTTCTGTCTGTAGTGCCATTGTTGGCTCCTTTCCGATTGCCCCGAACGGGCTACTACACGAGCGACCAAACATGTGCACGGTTCCCGGCCGGTTCCCACGCGGTAGACGTCCACGCCCGACCAGTCGAGGCACGAGTAGCTTCGAGTCTGTCCGATTCGAATAATCGGCGACATCCTCAATACGAGAAGTTGGTGGATCATCGAATCTAAGACACCACCAAGACTGGACTTCCGCGTGCTGGGGCCTTTGGAGGTTCATACCCAACGGAAGCGGCTCGAACTTGGCGGACCCAAGCCCCGCGTTCTGCTCGCTTCTCTCGTTGCCAACCGCAACAACGTGGTCACCACGGATGCCCTCATCGAAGCGATATGGACAGGGGCCCCTCCGGTCACGGCCCGAAAGAGCCTTCAGAAGTTCGTTTGGAGCCTCCGCCAGGACCTCGGCGAGATGATCGTCACGCGGGATCCCGGCTACCTCCTGACTCTGGACGAGAACAGGGTCGACGCGGGGCGTCTCGAGATGGCAGTGTCCAAAGCCAGGAAAGGATCACCCTCGATCGAGCAGCTGGAAGCTGCTCTATCTGAGTGGCGCGGCCCGCCCTACCCGGAGTTGGCCGAGACCGAATGGGGCCATGCCGAGTCGGCTCGACTGCTCGAGTTGATGCTCGAAGGCGAAGAGCTGTTGATCGAAGTGATGCTGACCTCCAACGCGCACAACCGTGCGATTTCGCGTCTGGAAGAGCTGATCACCCGACACACGTATCGCGAGAGCCTGTGGTCGTTGTTGATGCGCGCCCTGTATGCGTCTGGAAGGCAGGCAGACGCGCTCGAGGCGTACCGGCGTCTGGCCAAGGTTCTGGGTGAGGAGCTGGGACTCGAGCCGTCCCATGAGCTGAGCCGGCTCGAGGAACGCATTCTGATGCAGGACCCCGATCTCGCTCCGTCGACGGAGCCCAAGCCAACCAATCTCGCCGCCCCGATCACCACCTTCGTGGGTAGGTCCGCCGAGATCACCGAACTGAGCGAGACCCTCGCCACCAAGCGTCTCGTGACGCTCCTGGGACCGGCCGGATCGGGAAAGACACGACTGGCGACAGAGCTGGGACGCGCGGTGTTGGACAGGTTCCCCACGGATGGAGTCTGGTTCGTCGACCTCGCACCCGTCGGATCACCGGATCGTGTCGCCAATGCCATTGCCAACGTGCTTGCCGTGGGGCAGTTCACCGACAGGCCGACATTGGAGGTGATCGTCGATTATCTCCGCGGTAAGACCCTCATGTTGATCCTGGACAACTGCGAGCATGTCGTTGGACGCGTTGTCGAAGTCGTCGGAAACCTACTTGGAGCCGTGCCAGGGCTTTCGATCGTCGCAACGAGCAGGGAAAGGCTGGGCTTCGACGGGGAGGCGATATTCGATGTCCTCCCCCTGCCGTATCCACAACAGGACGAGGAGGTCACCGAAGCCCACGACGCGATTCAGCTGTTCGTCGATCGTGCCCGAAGAGTCGATCGCAGCGTGAACCTCCAGGGAAACGAGGCCGTCATCGGTGAGATCGTGCGACGCCTCGATGGTATCCCGTTGGCGCTGGAACTCGCCGCGGCCCGGGTCCGAAGCATGGGGCTGACGGGCCTGAGGGCGGGGCTCGACGACCGTTTTGTTGTCCTCACTTCCATCACCAGGGTCGGTCCCGCCCGACACGAGACCCTCGAAGCAGCGCTGGACTGGAGCTACGAGATGCTGTCGGCGAGCGAACAGATGGTGTTCGATCGCCTCTCGGTGTTTCGGGGCGGCTTCGATCAGAGATCAGCTGCCGCCGTATGCGGCTTCGGCCCGTTGGAACCTGGACAAACAGAGGAAGTCCTCGTGGAGCTGTATGACAAATCGTTGATCTCGCCTGCTGCAGGGACCGAGCTGCCGAGGTACACACTCTTGGAGTCACTGCGCGAGTACGGCGAACGCCGCATCGACTCGGCGGCCGGAAAGCAACTCCGTGACTCGCACTTGAACTACTTCTGCACGTTGGCCGAGGAAGCAGCTCCACACATGAATCGCGAGGGCCAGCGAGAGTGGCAACAGGTGCTCCATCTCGAATACGACAACATGAGAAAGGCCTTGCGCTGGGCGTTCAACACAGCTCCCGAGCTGGGAGTGCGGATCGCCGTCGCCCTTTCCGCCTATTGGGACTCGGTTGGGCCACGCAACGAGGCCAACGCCTGGTTGAGCCGCGCGGTCGAAGTGGCAGAAGACCTGAGCCCCGAGCTCTTGGTTGATGCTCTGCTCGAAGCCGCCTCCATCTCGTCTTCGTCGCAAGCGTCGATACCGATCGACTTCGCCCGGCGCGCCGTTGAGGTGTCAGCGGAGATTGCCGATGAGTTTCGACACGCCAGGGCGCTCATCGCCCTCTGCTGGGCACTGGCTCTCGACGAGCAGCCGGCAGCGGCCTTGGAGGCAGGAGAGGCCGCGCTGGGAATCCTCGATGAGCTCGGGGATGATTGGGAGAGAGCTCACGCAATGGAGCGCATCGGCCAGGCCACCTACCAGCGACCCGAAGAAGCCATCGCAACTCTCGAAAGCGCCCGCGAGATTTATGTCCACGTTGGAGATCGGAGACGAGAAGCGCTCACTCTCTACAAGATCGCCGATCGACTAGCACACAGCCTGGGCGAACTCGAGCGAGCGATTGAATACGCGCAAAAAGCGGTACAAATCTGTGACGAGATGGGCAATACCCATGACGGCGGACACGCTCGTCTCGAATATGGAAAGATCCTCCGAAGGGCCGGTGAGCCACAAGGCGCGATCTCACACTTGCACGACGCGTTGGCTCAAACCACACGATCGGGCGACGAGCGGTGCTCGGTACGCGCCCTGACCGCTCTGGGCAACACACAGCTCGAGATCGGAGATCCCGAGACAGCACTGGAACACCTGGTCGAGGCGCTGCAGCGTGGCCGCAAGATGGGCGAAGTACACACCACACGTTCAGCCATCGCCGGGATAGCGCGCATCCGGGCCGACGCCGGAAAACCTGAGGACGCCGTTGTCCTACTGGGATTCGTGGAGAAGGTCAGCCAGGAGCTCGACGTCCCTGTGTCAGATCGGGCGATCGAGAAGAGAGAAGCCGAACGTTCTCGTCTCAGGGAACGTGTCGGTGACGAGTTCGATGCTCTTTGGGCGAGAGGATCGGCCATGACTGCAGATGAAGCCGTGGCGATGGCGCTCCAATAGCGGGGCCTGAATCAGTGATGCCGCCGGAAGCGGCGACCACGGGCGTGATCAACGGCCCCGGCCAGGCTGGAGAGCAGTTTCCGAAGAAACTGCCAACGAACTCGCCGGCCGGCGAGTCGGCGTGGAGCTGATCGGATCTGACGACCCCCTCGCTGCGAAAGATGCCGTCAAGTCCCCGTGAGCGGGGCAACGGCACGGGATCGAGCGTTTGTGGGCGGCTGGCGGTCGACCGACGTAAACGAAGTGAGTCGCGATGAGACGAGTGTCAACTCTCAGCACCGACTGTTCTCCTGAACAGTCGTTTGACGTTGTCGATTGCGACGGCCTGATCGGTCTGATGGAAACACGGTCCGATGTAGGCGTGGAGCAAGAAGTCGAGCACGACTTCTATGTCCAGCCCGTCGAGGTTGAATTCGCCCGCCGCCGCGCCTTGTTCCAAGAGCCTCTCCATGAGAGATCGAGCTTCAGCTAGCGGCTCATCTCCGCTCGACGGGACAGTGTGAAACACGGCGTGATAGAGCCCGTGATGTTCGAGTTCGAACCGCATCCAATGCTCGACGACCGAGTCGAGCTTCTCAGACCACGACAGGCTCTCGTCGACGAGGATCTCAGCGGGCCCCTCGAGCATTCGCTCCCAAAGGTCGGATTGAAGGCCGGCGATGAGTTGCTGCCGTGACTCGAAATGCAGATATATGGAGCCCTTCGCCACGCCAGCGACTTCGGCCACCCTCGCCATCGACGTGTTGGCGAGCCCTTCATCGACAGCCAGCCTCGCCGCCGCATCCAGAATCTGTCTGCGCCGCACCTCGGGCGGCTGATAGCGGGATTCAGTCAGCTTCTCGGTATCGCTCGCCATAACACCGACTCTAACCGATTTGACACTCGAGTGACCATCAGTCACACTACTGACCCTCGGTCACTGACTAACAGTCAGTCGCTGCATCTCTGGAAGAAAGGCCCAGACGTGATGACAACCACAACACCATCTGCAAGGGAACTGTCTGAAGCAATCGTTGACGTTCTCACCAAGGTTCGGACAACGGAGGGAATCCCGCAAGCCACACAGGAACGATGCGACCACTCACTCAGATCCGTCCACGAAAGCATCCACGGTCTGGCACTGTGGCTCCGCGAGTTGCTGGAATGGGCACCGCTCTCCCCCGAGACCAGATCCCGAGTGATCCGTGTTGCCCACGATCTAGGTGATGCAGACGCCGGCTTTCACCGGTCGCTGGACAACGGTTGACCGGAGATGGTCAACAACCGCCCCGAACACCCGACTACGCACAGGGTCGGACACCTTCTGGCTCTCCGGCAACTCGCAGGCATGGCTCGCCACCTGTGGTCATCGGACGTCAACCTGGCCGCCGTTGAATTGCTCGAACCGAGGTCCGGGGAGAACATCCTGGACCTCGGAGCCGGCCTAGGCCCCGCCACCTACGAGCTGGCGCGACATGTCGGCACCACCGGACAGGTCTTCGCGGTCGACCCTTCCCGATTGATGAGGGCCGTCCTGCGAGTGCGGCGGCTCACCCAACCCAACCAGACCTCAGTCTCCATCGAGGCCGGCTCCGGGGAGAACCTGCCTTTACCCACAGACTCCATCGACGCCGCAATAGCCCTAAACGTCATGCACCACCTCGAAAACCTAAACCAGACGGCCTCCGAACTGGCCAGGGTCCTCCGCCCAACGGCGCGGCTACTCCTCATCGACGAGGACTTCGGACACAAGGACCACACCTTCGGCACAGCGAGCGGAAATCAACACCGTGGTCCGCAGTTCGTCGACCCAACCGAAATGGCCAACTCCCTCACCGACGCCGGCTTCATCGATATCAGCCACCAACACACCGAGATCGGCGGAGAGCCCTCGTTCCTCGTAGCCGCAACGAGACGGGGGTCGGAATGAAATCCAGCACACGCCAACTCTGGGAACAACAGGATCGACACAAAGGAGAACGAAAGCGACTATTCACAGCCGTCCGAGCGGCCGTCGGCGGACAAACAGTCTTGTATCCAGGCTCATTCGTGGACGTGGCCGCCTCTTTCGCCTACCCGTCAGTCACCTACGTCGATGTCGACCAACGGGCATCCCGGTTCTTCGGCGACATCGACGGGGTACGAGAGATAATCGCCTCAGAGAACGGAGCCGCAAACGCCAGAATTGAATTCATCCACGCCGACTACCGCGAAGACCTCGGTCTCGTCAACCGGTCCTTCGACCTGCTGATCTCGCTCTACGCCGGTCTGGTTTCCGAACACTGCACTCAGTACCTGAAGGACGGTGCGCACCTACTCGTCAATCCAAGCCACGGTGACGCAGCGATGGCTTCCCTTGACCCTCGCTATGAACTCGCCGCTGTCGTCAATTCTCGATCTGGGTCTTATCAGGTCAGCACCGACAGCCTCGACACCTACCTCCAGCCAAAGAAGGAAACCTCTCTGACACCCGACCTAATCAGAGACAGACAAAGGGGCATCGCCTACACAAAGTCGCCTGTCGCCTACCTCTTCCGACGTATCACGTAGCTCAACGGCGTGCTTCATCATCCCGGCAAGTCGGTTGATCGAGGCACGATCCGGAATCGCCCCGATGAGGCTGGCGGGCAGTTTCCAAAGAAACTGCCAACGGACGCCGGCCGGCGAGTCCGCGTGGAGCTGATCGGATTTGAACCGACGACCCCCTCGTTGCGAACGAGGTGCTCTGCCAGACTGAGCTACAGCCCCTAGCTGAGAGCGAAAGTGTAAATGAAGGACTCTCCGTAGTTCGACTCGGGGCGGCAGAGGCGCTCCTCAAACCTGATTTTTGCCACCTATAAGTGTGACAAACAGAGATGGCCACCTGATTCAGGCGGCCATCTCTCGCTTGCGGTTCCTGTTCTACGGCTGGAATTCGACCACGAGTTGGTTTTCATCCATCTGCAAGGCGTGCGCGTATCCAGCCTCACTTTCAAGGCCGACAACCCAGGTCATCACGTTCTCAAAGTCTCCGGTCAACACGATCTCGGTGACGACGAAGGCATCATCCAAGGATGGAACCCTATCGGGCCCGGTGTAGATCTCCTGTGGCTCATCGCCTGACAGATCGACGGTGCTCGCCGGTGTCATGGTGATCTCGTAGAACGCGTCGCCTTCCACATCGATCTCCTGACCAGAAGGATCTTCGAGGATCGGTGCCTCGACCGGGTTGATCTCGTAGGTGAACTCGTCTACGGAGTCGTGGAACTCGAAGACGACCCGATCGAATCCTTCCTGGGGAGTGAAGCCCACGTGGATGAGAAACGCGGTCGTACCGCTTCCGGGGAACCCATCACTCGTGAAGGGCTCATCGGTGAACTCGCCAACAGGAGTCTCGTCGGGTGGCGTCACCTCGGAGGTAGTGGTTGGGTCGTCGGTAGTGGTGGTCATCATGTCCGACGTAGTGGTCTCTTCCGGCTCGACGGTCGTCGTGGTGTCCTCGACGGCGGTACCGCCGCAAGCGGCCACCAGTAGACCAAATATCGCTACAACAAGCCCCAGTCTTCGAATTGTCATGTTTTCTCTCGTCTTTCTTCTCGCTTCTGCGCGGACGGCTCAGAGAGAGGTACGGGTCGATCACACCCGGGGTCTGGAGGCTCGAGTCGACCGGCTCTCGGCTGCCGGCCACAGGATGTGCATACCCGATCGGGACCTTCGCAAACTACGGCATGCGAGGATTGGTCCCAGCCACGGGCCGCCGGCGAGATAACACCCGAGGGTCATTCGGGCCGAATTGCCTTTTCTCGTAGTTGTCGGCTTCGTCAGGGGAACCGCTTGGCCTGGGGCGGGTTCACCACTGAGCCGAGTCTGCTCTATCCCGACTGGATCACGCTTCTTGGACTCGAAGTGGGCTGACGAACGAAGCCCTATCCCGCCTTGCGGCTAGTTGGCGATGACCTTGATCTGAGGCTCCTCGAAGTCGGGACGCTGCTCCGACACGTGGGTCACCTTCAGTCTCTCCTGGCGGCGCTGCTTCACCTGGGCGAGGGCAGCGATGTAGAGGA
>QQVI01000088.1 GCA_003388545.1 Actinomycetota bacterium | reverse complement strand
TGTGCTCGTACAAGGCGATCAGCTGACCGAGAACGGACGGTGTGAGCCTCGGGGCCACGATCAGCGAGGTTGGTCGGTTCCCCGGGAAAGTGCGATGGGGTACGAGACGCTCCTCGACGTCTTCAGCCTGCACCTCCTCACGGCTCTTGCCGAACCCCAGCGCTTCTGCCTGTGCCAGCATGTTGCCGAAGAGCATGTCGTGCTGGTTCGCGATCTCGTCGTTCGGCTCGATGAATCCGATCAGATCGGCTGGGACAACCGTCGTTCCTTGGTGGAGGAGTTGGAAGAAGGCGTGCTGGCCATTCGTGCCTGGCTCTCCCCAGATGATCGGGCCGGTGTCGATACCCGCGAGGGTCCCATCGAGACGCGTTCGCTTTCCGTTCGACTCCATGTCGAGTTGCTGGAGGTAGGCCGGAAAGCGGTCGAGGTCGTTGCTATACGGGAGCACAGCGTACGTCGACAGGCCGAGAAGGTTGCGGTACCAGATGCCGATCAGCGCCAGCAACACAGGCACATTCTCTTCGAGGGGACGGTGGCGGAAGTGGTCGTCGATCTTGCGGAATCCGGCGAGCATCTCCCTGAAGGATTCGGGACCGATCGCAACCATGAGGCTGAGCCCAATCGCCGAGTCCATGGAGTACCGGCCCCCCACCCAGTCCCAGAACTCGAACATGTTGTCGGTTTCGATGCCAAAGGCCTCGACCTCGTCCGTGTTGGTCGATACGGCGACGAAGTGACGGGCCACTGCAGCGTCATCGCCGAGTCGATCGACAAGCCAGGCTCGCGCCGCTTTGGCGTTGGCGAGTGTCTCCAGCGTCGTGAAAGACTTGGAGGACACGATGAACAGAGTCGACTCTGCTTCCACGCGGGCAAGCGTCGAGGCGAGGTCTGCCGGGTCGATGTTCGAAACGAACTGAACGCCGATTTGGGGGTGGGTGTAGGACCGCAGGGCACGGTACGCCATTGCAGGTCCGAGGTCCGATCCGCCGATGCCGATATTGACGACGTGGCGAATTCGGGAACCGGTGTATCCCTTCCACTCGCCGCTTCTGATCCGTCGTGCGAACCCGGACATCCGATCGAGGACTTCGTGCACCTTGGGCACAACCGGCTCGCCGTCGACGGTGTAGCCGTCCCCCGGCTCGCTTCTCAGCGCCATGTGCATCACCGAGCGCTCCTCGGTCGTGTTGATGCGCTCGCCGGAGAAGAGTGCCTCGATTCGCTGTTTTAGATCGGCTGCGCGTGCCACCTCGAGGAGAGCGGACAAGATGTCGTCATCGATCAGATGCTTCGAAAGATCGACTGTGAGGTCGCCGGCCTCAAACGTGAGACGACTGGCCCTGGTCGAATCTGATGCAAAGGCTCCCCTCAAATCGAACTCTCCATGTGTGATGCGGAGTGATTCGAGATGGCTCCACTCGGGTGTCGTCTCTATCGGGGTCATCCTTGGTCCAGTGCTGGTGGTGGCGCCGAGGATACGAGGGGCACTCCTCTCTGGCACAAACCGGGTGGCGCCTGCGGATCACCTTGACTGATTCGTCGTCCCCCAGTTGCATTGCGTTGTGACACCTAGCCGGGCTACGAGGACTCTTTGATGAACGACACGGTTCTACTCGGCATAGCCGGAATAGTGATCATCGGAGTGCTCACCCAGTGGCTTTCCGTGAGGTTGCGCATCCCGTCGATCCTTCTACTCCTGGCGGCGGGAATCCTCGCCGGGCCGGTGTTCGGTTGGCTCGACCCAGATGAGCTCTTCGGCGAACTACTCGAACCGTTCGTCTCGTTGGCCGTAGGGGTGATCCTCTTTGAAGGAGGATTGAGCCTGCGGTTGCGGGAGCTCGAAGGTGTCGCAAACGTGACGTGGCGCCTCGTCTCCATCGGAGCGGTGGCAACGTGGTTCGTTGTGGGCGCAGCTGCGGCGCTGCTGTTCGACATGCCAGCCGCGATCGCAGCCCTCCTGGGCGCGATTCTCGTCGTCTCGGGCCCCACCGTGGTGATCCCGCTTCTTCGCGAGGTCCGGCCAACCCGCCCCTTGGGCGCGATCCTGAAGTGGGAAGGAATTGTGATCGACGCGGTGGGGGCGATGTTGGCTGTCATCGTCTTCGAAGCCATCCTCCAGGGTCAGGTCACCCGGCCCCTGGCGGAGACCATTAGGGAGATTGTGATCTTCCTGCTCGTGGGGG
Organism: Actinomycetota bacterium; assembly: GCA_003388545.1. GTDB lineage: Bacteria > Actinomycetota > Acidimicrobiia > Spongiisociales > ZC4RG35 > MA-ANB-1. The sequence continues at coordinate 5,133 of QQVI01000088.1, read as the reverse complement.
TTGGTGTGGGAGCCGCGGTCGCCGCCATAATGGTTCCGCTCCTCCGGCGCTTTCAGATCCCCGATTTCCTGCACAGTGGGGTCTCGTTGATGATGGCCCTGACTGCCTTCACCGCCGCCAATTCCATTCAGTCCGAGGCAGGCCTTCTGGCAACAATCGTCCTTGGCTTCGCTGTGGCCAATCAGCGATCTGTCTCGGTTCGCTCCATAGTCGAGTTCTCCGAGACCCTTCGGGTGCTGCTGATTGCGGTCCTTTTCATAGTTCTGGCTGCGCGACTCGAAATCGACGCGATGTTGGCGTTGGGAGGGGCTGGGCTGGTGTTCCTTCTCATCGTCATTGTCGTTGCACGACCTCTGGCAACCTGGCTGTCGACCGTTGGCTCCAAGCTGAACTGGCGCGAGCGACTCTTCCTATCCGGGGTTGCCCCGCGCGGGATAGTTGCTGCCTCGATTTCGGCCGTCTTTGCCAGTGAGTTGGCCGAGGCCGACTTCGAGGGTGCCGAGACCATCGTCCCGGCGGCCTTTCTCGTGATCATCGGAACCGTTGCGGTCTATGGGTTCGCTGCCGCTCCACTGGCGAAGTGGCTCGGAGTTGCCCAGCCTCCCGCTCACGGTGTGGTCGTGGTCGGCGCGGGCTATGTTGCCAGGGAGATTGCGCTTGGCCTCGCCGAGGCGCAGATACCTGTAACTGTGGTCGCAACCAATCGCAGCGACGATTACACGGCCCGAATGGCCGGTCTCGACACCACGTACACGACACTTCTTGGCGAGCACATCGACGAGCCCTTGCTCGAAGGAGTGGCGATGGCGCTCGCGCTGACGCCGAACGACGAATACAACTCACTCGTCTCACTGAGATTGGCGGATCACCTGGGACAGGGTGCCACTTTCCAGCTGGCGCCCTCACGTGAGAGCGAGTCGTCCGGGACCCAGAGGCCCCCGGAGCTTCGAGGCCGACTCCTGTTCGACGAGGAGCTCGATCACCAGAGGTTGGCGACACTGTTGCATGATGGTTATGTGTTGAAGGCCACTCAGCTCTCGGACGAGTTCGACTTCGACGCATATTTGGGCAACAGCGTGGGTGACGTATACCCATTGTTCGTGGTCGACGGCTCCGGGGGTCTGCGAGCCTCCACGATCCAGGAGACGGAGACAAAGCCGCAGCCGGGTGAGAAGGTGATAGGCCTTGCTCGGGAGAAAAACTCAGACCCCGGCCCATGAGAGAGGCGGGGACGAGGCGACACTGATGCCGCTCCCTTGAAATGGCACTAAGAGCCGTCTCCCGTAGAATTGGGTCTCACACGGGGACGTAGCTCAGCTGGAAGAGCATCGGCTTTGCAAGCCGGGGGTCGTGGGTTCGAGTCCCATCGTCTCCACCAGGTCAGATTGATGCTGCTCGTGCCCAAAGTGTCCCCCTCTACGAGACAATGAACGAGCAACAGTCCGCCGTCAGGTCCTAGATGCCGTGGGAACATGATGCCGATTACCGTTGTTTCCCTGAGCCCATGGATTTAGGAGTGAGATGCCGAACGCAGTGATCGTGGACGCAGTCCGCACGCCGACAGGACGACGCAACGGTGTGTTCAAGGACATCCATGCGGTCGACCTGGCTTCTATCCCGCTCAAGGCGATAGTTGAACGCAACGAGCTCGACCCGATGCTCATCGAAGACGTCATCATGGGGAACGTCTCCCAGACCGGGGAGCAGGCCTACAACATCGGGCGCAACGCGGCCCTCGCCGCCGGCTTCCCGGAAGAGGTGCCAGGAGTCACGATCGACCGTCAGTGCGGGTCGAGTCAGCAGGCCGCCCACTTCGCAGCCCAAGCCGTCATGGCAGGCGTCCAGGACGTTGTCATTGCTGCCGGGGTCGAGTCGATGACTCGTGTCCCGATGGGGATCACCGCAGAGCAGGGCCCGGGGCTCCCGTTCGGACCGCAAATGCTCGAGCGCTACTCCCAGGGCCTGGTGCCTCAGGGCATCTCTGCCGAGATGATTGCCGAGAAGTGGGGGATCAGTCGTGAGGAGCTCGACGAGCTCAGCCTCGAGTCACACCGACGCGCCGAACGTGCCACCGAAGAGGGCCGGTTCGAGGGGCAGATCGTCCCGGTCGAGATCGTCCGCGAGAACGGCGACGTCGAGCTGGTGACTCGCGACGAAGGGATCCGCCCCGACACTTCGCTGGAGAAGCTCGGTGGGCTCCAACCGGCTTTCCAGGCCGACGGCAAGATCACCGCAGGGAACTCGTCACAGATCTCCGATGGTGCTGCCGCCGTGCTCATCATGTCGGAGGAGAAGGCTGAGGAGCTGGGATTCACTCCGAAGGCCCGATTCGTCAATTTCTCGATGGTTGGCGTCGACCCGATCACCATGCTGACCGGTCCGATCCCGGCAACGGAGAAGGTGCTGGAGCGAGCTGGCCTGGGGATCGACGACATAGACCTCTTCGAAGTCAACGAGGCGTTCGCGTCGGTGGCCGTTGCGTGGCGCATGGAGCATGGAGGCTCGGATCCGGAAGCGCTCTGGGACAGAACCAACGTCAATGGCGGTGCAATAGCCCTCGGCCACCCTCTCGGCGCTTCCGGGGCGCGTCTGATGACGACTCTGGTCTGGGAGCTAGAGCGCACCGGCGGCCGCTACGGATTGCAGACGATGTGCGAGGGCGGCGGCATGGCCAACGGCACCATCATCGAGCGGGTCTAGCTCAGAAATCGCCTCCTATACGGTCAACGAAGTCGGGGTGGCCAAGGCCAGAGAGCTGATCGACTCGCGCCAATACGTGCTTCGTAGTGAGTGGGGCGACGCGCAACCCCGCGCCGCCGACGAGAACGAGTATCTGGAAGCTCATGGGTGGGATGAGTACTCGGCATGGCATCTCGGGCTGACCGATGGGGCTTCCGACGAGACAAAGGCGAGATATGCCTTTGTCTACGGAGACTTCCGCCGTCTACATCGAATGGGCTTGATCGCGTGTCGCTATCGCGCCGCCGAATGGGGGCACAAAGAGGTCGAGTTGGCAGCCCACGATCTCATCCAGTACATGGATCGGACGTCGGCCTGACCAGTGACCCGGGTCAGTCGCCCAAATAGTCGATCGAGAGGATGTTTCCCTCTGTGTCCTTGAACCAGGCGGCCATGGACCCGTCAGGATTGCGGATGACACCCTCTTCGGTCTTGAAGCCGGGGAAGTCGTACTCCTCGAACACGACACCGCGATTCCGCAGGTAGTCGACGACCGCATCGAAGTTCTCATATACCCGCCACCCGGCGGCGGTGGCCTCCTTGGGTCCCGCGTAAGACGACTGATAGAGGAAGAGTCGGGTGCCGGCACCGCAGTTGTAATACTGGCCGGCCTCCCCGGATGACTCGCCGGGCTCGAGGCCAAGTGTTTCCTCATAGAACTTCTTTGCTCGGTCCATGTCCGATGCGGGAATGGCGGGAGAGATGGCGAGGTCGGACAGCATGGGTGCTCCTATCGAGATTGGGCTACCCGAACCTACTAAAACTCGCCGAGGGGTTGACACGAAGGCGGGCGTAGTGTAATTGTTCGGTCGAACGACCGAATAGTTGGATCGAGGCGTACGGTGACTGATGTGAAACGAAGCGACACGGCGAGGCTGATCTTGAAGGCGGCCAAGGAATCGCTGCTGGAGATGGGCTATGCCGGATTGTCGACGAGGGCGATCGCCGAGCAGGCAGGCGTGCCTCTCAGCCAGATCCACTACCACTTCGGATCGAAGCAGAACCTGATGTTGGCCGTGCTCGAGGCCGAGAACCAACGTCTGCTCAAGCGGCAAGAGGAGATGTACGAGTCTCAGATGCCGTTGTGGAAGCAGTGGGAACAGGCCTGCGACTACCTCGATGAGGACATCGAGTCGGGCTACGTGCGCGTGCTGCACGAGATGATTGCGGCGGGTTGGTCCGATGAGGCCATTGCCCGGGCGGTATGGAACCAACTCAAAGGATGGTATGGCCTGCTGGCCGGCGTGGCATCCCGGGCGACGGAGAGGTTGGGGGGGCTTGGCCCGTTCACTCCGGAAGAAGTCGCCCTCCTCGCGGGGGCACCCTTCCTCGGCGCCGAAGCCATGATCCTGCTTGGTGTGACCGAGGAGACATGGCCTGCGCGTTCTGCCTTGCGGAAGGTGGGTGTGGTGATTCGCTCATTGGAGGAACGCGATTGAGGGCCCGGCTACCCGATTCAAGTGGCCTGATCCAGCGAGAGGGGATCTCGATCGGATACGAAGTGTTCGGTGAAGGAGAACCGACCGTGCTCTTCCTGCCGACTTGGACCATCGTGCACTCCAGGGTGTGGAAGTTCCAGGTGCCGTACCTGTCGCGACGATTCCGCGTCATCACCTATGACGGCCCAGGGAATGGTCTGAGCGACCGGGTCACCGATCCGGAGCGCTTCTCCGTCGAATCTGAGGCCAATGACGCGTTGGCTGTGCTCGACGAGTGCGACGTGGAGCAGGCCGTGGTTGTCGGCTATTCCGATGGCGGGAGGTTCGCGTGTCAACTGGCCCACACCCATCCCGACAGAGTGGCCGGCTTGGTGCTGATCGCGCCCAATCTCGGGCTTGGCAAGCCGCGACCCGAGCGCCAGGGCATCAAGGACAACTTCTTCAAGCCGTATCCCGACCAGCCACGAGGTTGGCAAAAGTACAACGCGATGTACTGGCGGGACCACTACGAGGATTTCGTCGGGTTCTTCATGTCCGAGCTGTTCTCCGAGCCGCACACGACCAAACAATGGGAGGACGCCGTCGGATGGGGGCTCGAAACCGAGCCCGAAGTTCTAATCGCCGAGATTCAGCATCCACGAGACCCGGACTGGGAGGGGGTCGTCAGCGGGCTGCAATGTCCGATCCTGCTTATCCACGGGACCGACGATCGGATTCTGAGCCACGCGGTCAGCGTCGAGGCAGCCCGGATCGCGGGCGCACATCTGTTGAGCCTGGTTGGTAGTGGTCATGGCCCGCAGTTGAAGGATCCGGTTCGCGTCAACCTGGCAATTCGAGAATTCATCGAGTCGGTGGCGGCATGAGGGCGAGAGAGCCGGACAGCACCGGTTTCGTCGATCGTGAAGGTGTGCCGATCTACTACGAGATCCACGGGGACGGCGACCGGGACATCTTG
>QQVI01000074.1 GCA_003388545.1 Actinomycetota bacterium | reverse complement strand
TCGGCGTCGGTGTATCCGTCGATCCGAATCACCTCAGTGCGGTCGAGTAGGGGAGCAGGGATGGTCTCCACCACATTGGCGGTCGCAATGAAGAGAACGTCGGAAAGGTCGAGATCGGTCTCGAGGTAGTTGTCCCGGAAAGTGTTGTTCTGGGCAGGGTCGAGCACTTCGAGCAGAGCCGACGACGGATCTCCTCGCCAGTCATTGCCCACCTTGTCCATCTCGTCGAGCAGGAAGACCGGGTTCATGGAGCCTGCCTCGATCAAGGATCGGACGATGCGTCCGGGTCGCGCGCCCACGTAGGTGCGTCGATGGCCCCGGATTTCGGCCTCATCGCGGAGACCACCCAAGGCAACCCTGACGAACTTGCGCCCAAGCGCACGTGCGACCGACTCGCCGAGGGAGGTCTTGCCGACGCCCGGAGGGCCCACGAGAAGAAGGATGGCTCCTGCTCTACGGTCCTCCTCGCCTTCCAGCCCGCGCTCTTTGCGCAGCTTGCGGACGGCGAGATGCTCGACGATGCGCTCCTTGACGTCCTTCAGCCCGGTGTGATCGGCCTCCAGAACGGTCCACGCAGCATCTAGATCGAGATTGTCCTCGGTGCGGCTCGACCAGGGGACTTCGAAGATGGTGTCCAGCCACGTGCGAACCCAAGAGTGCTCTGGCGACTGCTCGCTCATTCTCTCGAGTCGATCGATCTCTCTCGCTACCGCCTCCGCGACCTTCTCGGGCATGTCCGCCTCTTCCAGCTTGGTGCGGTACTCACCGGCCACGTCGTCATCGTCACCCAGCTCACGGCGGATCGACTCCATCTGCTGGCGGAGGATGTACTCCCGCTGGCTCTTGTCGATGCGCTCTGCTGCGTCCTCACGTACCTTCTTCCGAAGGTTCAGGTCGGCGAGCACCTCACGCATCCACTCGAGAAGACGTCCGAGCCTGGCGCGAATGTCCAGAGTTTCCAACACTTCGACCTTTTGCTCTAGCGACAGGTCCGGTGAGTAGACGGCGAGATCGGCGAGCTGTGATGGGTTGTCCACCGACAACACACTCTCCGCGATGCGACCGACGCCGCGCATGTTGAGCACCTCGCTGACGACGGCTCTGTACTCGGCGACGAGCTCCTCCAGAGCAGAGTCGTTGATCACGTCGACTTCTGTCACCGGATCGGCCTCGACCCATAGAGCTCCGTTGTCATCGGTCGAGCCGGTGCCCACCCGGGCGCGACTCACCCCTTCGACAACGACGTTCCCCTCATCGTCTGTGTCCTGGATCTGTGCCACCGTGCCGACGCTGGCGTACCGTCCGTCGACGCGCGGGACGAGCAGGAGCTGACCACCGTTGGAGCGGGCCGCTTCGAGCGCGAGCTTGCCCTCGGTGGTCTCCATGCGGACGGTCACCACCATGTGGGGAAAGACCACACCGTTGTTCAGGGGCAGAACCGGAAGGGTGACGCGTGCTTCAATCTCTGACATTTATGCGAGTTCCAATCTGAGAATCTGAGTCCAATGGACTAAGAAAAACGAGTCAGTGGCCCTTGGTATTCCCGGTTTGGGTTCGGGCGGACGGATCTTCCTGAGAATGGGCCGGGGCGGCAGGACCCCAGCGCCGGGTCATGCCTTGCGCAAGGTTGCCAAGACCCGCTGGTAAGCGCCCCGGACCAGAATCAGGCCCCAAAGGGCGCGTGGTGACCCGGTGACGCGTATCCGACCAGTCACAAAGGCTTTGAGCAGGCCCGAGGCAAGTCGCGCCTTCGCGCCACCACCGGCCAACCCCACATCGTCAACCTTGATGGTCACCCGGGCTTTCTTCTTCCGACCCGGGATGAAGCCTTCCTCTCCAACGTCGAAGTCGAGAGGTGGTGAGCCGCTCAACTCGAGCCGAAACCCGTGGTCCGCGGTCTCGAGCCGTGGAAAGCTCCGGATCAATGCCTCGTTCCCCGCGAGGACTGCCTTCACGCCCGCATCCCAGTTGAGCCGTTTCGACCATTGTGCGAAGCCCGGTTTGAGGCGGGTGTAGCCAAGCAACTCCTCGTAGTGCGCCCCCAATGCGCGCCATGTGTACATGGTGACGACCCGCGCCTCCGGTCGCTGGGCGACGGCGATCTCCCTGGACCGCAAGGAGAGCTCTGTCGCGATGTGCTGGCGGCGCAATTCGGGTGCCACGAGAAGGTCACCGCCAAAAAGGGCCTCTATTCGAGTCTCCCCGCCGAGGTGATAATTCGCGGACACGTAATGGCTGCAGCCGACGACATCCTCGTCAGCCTCGGCGATCACGATGATCCCCGGTGGCGCCTCCGGGCTGGCGTATTTCCAGCGCCAGTAGGGAGCTCCGTAGAACCCGAAGGCCGAGTCGACCATCTCCTCGACCTTGGTGGCCTTGGGGTCGGACGGCGTGATTTGGCGGAACCTCAAAGTATGTCTCCCAGGTGGTAGAACCATGGCGCATCGATGGCAACGCGTCTGAGCAATCGCACGGCCCGGGGGGCCCGACTCGCCGGGATGACCCTCACCTTTCGCATCAGCAAAGCTCTCCACGGAGATCTCCCACCGAGGATGACGTCGTTCAAGCTCCGTTGATCTCCCTCGACGATGAACTCTGGCTCGACGTCGACGGCAACCGACCGAGCGATCGAGGTAGTAGATGACTGCCAGGGATGGCTATCTGTGAGCGACAGGTCGAATCGGATAGGCCGGTCGGGTAGTTGGTCTAGGAGAGTTTGAAGGAGCGTCCCCGGATCAATGGCCGTTATGTAGTGCCTTGCCTCGGGTCTCGCCGCGGCGAGCCCTGCCTCCGACAACGCCTCGGCTACCTCCTGATCGTCGAGGGGAACATTGAGCCTCATTCGGACGGCTCCCTCCCGGGTGGCATGGTCCTCGCATGCCGTGATGAGTGCGGAGGCTGCAGCTTTACGATCAGCCGTCGGGTCGACGGCGAACTCGATGACGTCGCCGTTCTCCTTGATGAAGGCGTAGCCGATGTGGCGGCCGTCCTCGTCTTCGGCGACAAACGCGCCATCCGGGCTCATCCCTGGTTGCCCACGAACTCGCCAGCTGAGGTCGGCCGCGCTTCTGGTCACATGTCCTGCGAGGTGCTGATGGGCCCGGTTGAAGATATCGGCCAACGCAGCGTCATCTTCGGGGAGTGCAAGCCGTGTCTTCGGAAGAGTGGGGCCCCCTGTCGTCATCGGGATACCCTAGGGCTGAGGCGGCTTCGCTATATACCGCGAAGGGTCAGTAGGCCTCGCCTGTCTCGTCGAGGTGAATCCGGAGTCGGGCTCCCTCGCCACCGAGCAAAGTGATGTCGCTGGCACCGGCACTCCTCAAAGCGGCCGCAGCGGCGTCTCCCTTGTCATCGGTAGCTTCGATGGTCACGACAAACCCGTCTGTCTCGGTCACGTCCTGGTACTCCCGCTCGATGGACGTGACTCTGGTGGCGCCATGATCGGTCGCTCCGAGTAGTGCTCCGAGAGCGCCACCGGTGATTCCACCACCGGCCGCACCCGCGGCAGCGGCAGCCGCAGCGGCAGCGGCAGTACCGGTTCCGAGGATCGCAGCGACGTTTGGTCCGAGGATGATGCCTGCACCGGCGAGGAGTGCGCTGGCAACTCCAAAGGCGGCGCCTCCAACCAGCCCGCCCCAAGCGCCCTTCTTGGCTTCGATCGCGGGACCCTCGAAGTGGTCGACGTAAGTGGTCACCTCGACCTCTTCGGCTTTACGGACAATCTTCTCGCGCCAGACCAGCCCGATTCGCTCCTGGTCAACCCCCAGCCCCACCAACTGCTCGACCACTTGATCGGGATCGCTCCGATCTTTGAAAACGCCTAGAAGTGTGGGCATATCTCGCCTCGCCTTCCCTACCTACAAGGTAATCCTTGATTGTGGTCCGTGTTGGGATTAATTCCGCGTACTCCTCGATCGCGCCAGTCGCGTCCAAAGTCATTCCCGTGACACTGCAGGCACGGCGACGCTTCTCGCCAGATGTCCTAGGTGATGCTCGGACAAACGCGCCCAGGGACGAGTTCCACTGATCGTCGCGATTGGAGCCGAGCATTTGGGCGCGAGGCGACCGACCTCTCGCTCTGGAAGTAATAAAGGAGACAACCAATGACGCAACGCCTTTGGCCGAGGCGGGTGGCCCGATGGGTCTCACTCCTCGCCGTGTTTGCTCTCGTAGCCGCCGCGTGTGGTGGCGACGGTACGACCGACACCACTGTGGCAGGGGAGACCACGACCACCGCCGAGACGACGACGACACCACCGACGACAGCTCCACCGCCTGAGGAGGGTGACTGTTCGGGTTCCTTCTGCGTGAAGTACAACATCCACCCGGATGCAACGTGGTCTGACGGCACACCGGTGACAGCAGACGACTTTGCCTTCACCTATGAAACCATCATGAATCCACAGCTCGACATCACTACCCGTGAGGGTTACAACAAGATGACGGGCTATGAGATCGTCGATGACAAGACCTTCGTCGCCGTGTTTGGTGAGCTCTACGCCCCATGGCAGACGCTCTTCACTCCGGTGATCCCGAAGCACGAGCTCGAAGGCAAGCCCTTCAACTCCTACTGGGACGAGTTGATCACCGTCGGATCTGGCCCCTTCGTGATGGAGGAGTGGGTCCTCGACGAGCGGATCGTCCTGAGACGCAACGAGAACTACTGGGCGTCCGAGGAGCGCGCCACCGGTGCGCCGCTTGGGGACGTGCAGACAATCAACATCGTCTTCTTGGAGGACTCGCAGACTCAGGTGCAAGCCCTGCGAGGCCAGGAGATAGACATGTTCTATCCCCAGCCGCAGGTGTCACTCGTGGCTGAAGTCGATGCCATCGAAGGCGTCGAGTGGGAGGCGAGTCTCGGGCCAGTGTGGGAGCACTTCGACTTCAACCATGCCGACCCGCTCCTCTCACAGAAGTTCGTCCGGCAGGCCTTCGCACAAGCGATAAACCGTGATGCGATCGTCGAGGCAATCGTTCGACCGATCGCCGCGGATGCTGAGCCGCTGAACAACTCGGTCTGGATGAACGGCACGGCCTTCTACGAGGACCACTTCACCCAGTACCCGTACGATCCAGCGGCTGCAGAGCAGCATCTCATCGACAACGGGTGCGCCAAGGGATCAGACGGCATCTACGAGTGTGACGGGCAGCGCCTGTCCTTCAACTGGACCACGACGGCCGGTAACGAGGGACGCGAGCTCCAGTTCGCACTGGCGCAGGCCGACCTGGCCGCGATTGGCATCGAGGTCAACGCTGCTTTCGGTCCGGCTGCCGAGGTGTTTGCCGACGAGTACTTCTTCGGCGACAACACGGTTTGGCAGATCTTCAACTTCGCATGGGTTGGCTCACCCGACCCCGCCGGGGGCAACACCCTCTACTACTGCGAGGGTGGAGCGCCGAGCGGATTCGGTGACATCAACAACTTGCGCTACTGCAACGAGGACGTCGACGCTTTGATCCGTCAGACAGACACCGAAGTCGACCCGGCGGCTCGAGCCGCTCTGTACAACGAGGCCGACGCTCTCTTCCTGGAGGAAGTCGCGTTGATCCCGCTGTACCAGAAGCCGACGTTCTTCGCCTGGAACGCAGGGATCGAGGGCCCGAGAGACAACTCGACGCAGGTTGGCCCGTTCTGGAACGTGGGTGCATGGACCGGAAGTGAGCTCATCACCTACGGAGCCGACCAGCAGCCCGAGTCGATGAACGTGCTCGAGCCGGATGGCAACCTGTTTGCCTCCGGACTCGTTTCGACCGCGGTCCTGGAGGGCGCTTTCACAATCGCCCCGGACTTCTCCTACGTGCCGCAGTTGATAACGAGCGCCGAGCCGATCGTCCCCGCAGGGGGCTGATCCAACGGCCCGTCAACAAGAGGGGTCGCCCACCCGGGCGGCCCCTCTTTCTTGTCGGTTGGCCCCTTCGAGAACCGCTCGCGTATGGTCTAACGAATGGCGAGTGAGCAGGCATTAGGTCCTCCGTCGGAGGAATACGACGACAAGACCGTAGAGGGCATGCCCGCCGGTCCTGAGAACTACAACAAGAAGGGGCGTTTGCGGAAGAGCTTCTACGAATCGGAGCTGGCTCGCCTACAGGAGGAGTTGGTGAAGCTCCAGCATTGGGTGTCGGACCGTGGCGAGCGTGTCTTGATCATCTTCGAAGGGCGCGGCTCGGCCGGCAAAGGCGGCGTCATCAAGCGAATCACGGAGAGGACCAGCCCCCGGATCGTGAAGGTCGTCGCCCTGCCCAAGCCGACCGAGAGGGAGCAGAGCCAGTGGTATTTCCAGCGGTATGTCGAGCATCTTCCGGCGGCCGGTGAGATAGTTCTCTTCGACCGGAGTTGGTACAACCGCTCAAACGTCGAATGGGTGATGGGGTTCTGCACCGAGCAGCAACACCAGGAGTTTCTGCGAAGCTGCCCTGAGTTCGAGCGGATGCTGGTGCGCTCGGGGATCCGTCTCCTCAAATACTGGTTCTCGGTGAGTTGGGATGAGCAGCGGCGGCGATTCGAGTCTCGCAACGAGGAGCCCCTCAAGCGGTGGAAGCTGTCCGAGATGGACCTCGAAGAGCATCGTCTCTACGTGAAGTACTCCCAAGCCAAGGACATCACGTTCCAGTACACCGACATCAAGCAGGCACCCTGGTACGTGGTCCCTTCTGACGACAAGCGGACGGCCCGGCTGAACTGCATCAGCCACATCCTCTCCCAGTTCGACTACACGAACGTCGTGCCCGACCCGGTCGATCTCCCGGAGCGGGAGGACATCGCCTACGTTCGCCCACCGATCAGCGAGCAGACTTTCGTCGATCTCAACTATTGACTCCTAGGTGGCGGAGCGACGAAGCACGGCTTCTCGGTCGCGTACCTCCACCTCTTCGAAGCCCCGATTCTCGAACATCGACCGCGGGCCTCTGAAGTTCTTGTGACCCTCCCCGGGCTCGTTGAAGGGATAAGCCTCGATCCAATCGACCCCGCGGGATCCGCTGTCTTCGATCACATGGTTGAGGAGAGCTTCCGCCACGCCGTGCTGACGGTAAGGAGGCGCAACGATGAAGCATGAGATGCCGATGACCGCATCGGGATCCGGGCCGTCCGGGTCCACATCGCGGTACAGGGTGTAGTCGCGTCGGAGAGACGCATTGACCCAACCGACCGCCTTGTTGTCGACGTAGGCGAGATACCCGAGAGCCAGGCCTTCGGCGAGCCTCTTCGCCATAGCGTCGCGATTCTCTTTCCAGAATGGGGCGTCATCGGCAGGTGGCTCGCCAGGCACACGAACATGAGGCTCGAGGCAGTAGCAACCTGCCCATTCTGGAGACCCCACGAAAGCGTCGTGGTCGAAGAAGTATCTCCAGTCGTCGATGCGCTTCTCAGTCACTCGATGGACTTCGATCTCGCCAATCGAGTCGAGACGCTCCGACCCCCCGGTCAATCGCTGGGTGGCT
>QQVI01000291.1 GCA_003388545.1 Actinomycetota bacterium | reverse complement strand
AGCGTCTGTCCGACCACGCCAATGAACAACAGGCCGGTCCTCGTCGTGGTAGAGAAATCACCGAGAATGGCGGCGACAACGCTGTAGGCGGCGATGCCAAGGACCAGAGCGATCACGGGGCGTCGTGACTCGTCCTTCCTGATCGAGAGATATGCAATGGACGTGAGAATGAGGAGGGCGACCGTTGTGGGCGGGTCGAGGAGCGAGAACTCCACATCGAAGACCAGGTCGTTGAGGCTGACAGCCGCGAAGACGCCTGCGACGAAGACCGGCACGATCTGGGCATCGGAGCCGGATCGGTATTGGATGAGGGCCAGGCCCATCACGCTCAGGTAGGCCATCGACCGCACCACGCTGTCGATGGCAAACGCGCTGAGGCCGAGATCCAACCCCATGGCGACGAGAGAAGCGCTTGCCGTCACGAGGAGAACGACGCGAAGGACGCGTTTGTCTTCGGCCAGATGAACCCTGTCCATAGGGCCTTATCGGTGTTGAGTGTTCGACTCTGTAGAGGTCGGGTGGCCCAGGCTCAGCCGTGCTCTATCGCCACTTTTCCTATCTGCTCACCGGTGTCGAGGTAGCGCATGGCGTCCGGGAGCTCGTCGAACGGGAACACCCGGTCGACATAGCCCTTTGCCTTGCCCGAGGCCACGTGTTGGGTTGCCCTCGCAAACTGGGCATGGGTGCCCATGGACGATCCGATGAGCTCGAGGTGCTTGAAGAAGAGAGCAGGGAGGCTGAGCTCGAATTTCGCCCCGCTGGTGCCACCGCAAATGGCGATGCGTCCGCCGCGGACCGCTGCCTTCATCGACTGCTTCAGCGTTGCGGGCCCGACGTTCTCGATGACCACGTGTGCGCCGCCCGCGGCAGCCATCTCACTGCCGAAATCGCCGTCGGAGAGGAACCCCGCAGTCGCCCCTTCACCGATAGCCCAGTCGATCTTCTCCTGAGAACGGGAGGTGACATACACGTCGGCGCGGAACCCGTGTGCGAGCGACATCGCAGCTGCGGACACCCCGCCTCCCACCCCCACGACGAGCACCCTCTGGCCCCTTTCCAAATCCACCTTCTCCAGCATTCGCAGGGCAGTGACGGTGACCAAGCCGAAGCTCCCGGCGACGTCCCAGTCAATGGCCTTCGGCTTTCTGACGGCGTTGATCGTCGGGATGACCACCTTCTCGGTGAGTGTCCCGTCGAGATGCTCGCCGAGGATCCGGTATTCGGAGCAATACACGATGTCGTCCCTGACACAGTGCTCGCACGTCCCACAGGACATGCTGGGATCGATGATGATCTCATCGCCGATGTCGAAACCCGACACGCCTTCGCCGACGGCGTCGACAGTGCCGGCACCGTCGGCACCGAGAATGTGCGGCAGATGGTGGGGCTGCGGAAGGCCGCGACTCACCCATAGGTCCAGGTGATTGAGGCCGCTATACCGGAGCTTGACTCGAATTTCCGCCGGTCCGGGTGTGGGCTCGTCAATTTCCGCGAGCTCGAGGGCATCGGGACCGGTCGTGTCGGTCAGGTGCCAGGCCTTCATTGGGGCGAGGGTAGCCTCCGATTCGACGCCAGAAGGAGACCCATGGCCGGCCAGGTGCCTTCCGACCGCGAGGTGCACACAACAACTCTGAAGGTCCGCTTCTACGAGCTGGACCCATATGACCACGTGAATCACACGAATTACTTCTCGTATTTCGAGACCGCCCGGATCGAGTACCTGACAGAAATGGGGTGGGGGCTAGACATCCTCAAGCAGAACGGGCAACAGTTCGTGGTGGTGGAGATCAAGGCTCGTTTCCACGCCGCGGCCCGATACGGCGAGGAATTGACCATCAAGACCTGGATCGAAGACGTAGGCCGGGTCAAGTCTGAGTGGCACCAGCTGATGTTTCGAGGCGACGAGGTAGTGGCTGACCTCGCAGTGGTCGCCGCCTTCACCGACTTGGACGGCCGGCCCCGTCGCATTCCCCCCGAGTTCGTAGAGGAGATGGTCCGAATCCGGACCGAAAAGGGCTGAAACCGGCCTTACTGAAGAAGGACACCCTCTTCACCAAGCCTTAACAAGTGGTTCCGATACTGATCGGAGTCCACTGATAAGGAGTTGTCCGTGAAGGAGAAAGTGCTTGCAGCCACAGTCGCCGGGGGTCTCTTGGTTGGCGCCGCGTTCGTAGCGGCTGCCGTGACCACGCCGGGAGTCGCCGCGGCTCAAGAGGACTCCACCACCGACTCAACGGAGGCCACAGATGTCAGACCGAATCACGATCACGGCGCCATTCTCGAAGATGTCCTTTCCGACCTCGTCGAAGACGGAACGATCGATCAAAGCCAGGCTGATGCGATTCTCGACGCTGTCCAAGCGAAAGCCGAAGAGCTCAAGGCCAGAGCGGCCGAGCTGAGAGAGCAGATCGCCCAGTTCCTCGAAGACGGTGTGATCACCGCTGATGAGCTGGCGGAGCTGCCCGAGGATCACCCGTTCAACAACCCCGACGGCATCTTCGCCGAGGCGTTGGAAGATGGCGAGCTGACTCTCGAGGAGATCCAGGAAGCCAGGCCTCATCCCCGGCGTGACGTGTTTCGCCGAGGGGCTCACTTTGGTGCGCTACTCGACGATGGCGGCATCGACCAGGAGGAGTATGACTCACTGGGCGAGGACCATCCCCTGAAGCAGGTCGACGTGAGTGAATATCTCGAAGACGGAGTTATCACGCTCGACGAGCTGCGAGAGATCTGGATGTCGCAGAAAGACTCAGGCGACGCAGCCTGACGTCTCCTCCTCCCCTGCGACCAGGAGAGAAGACCCCGGCGACCCCGACCGGGGTCCTTCTCTGTCCAGGGCTGGTGCAGGCCAAGGATCAACCGAGGAACGATGTGACCCAATCGTCCGCCGGGTCTGTGAGCATCTCTGAGACGGTGCCCGTTTGGACGATATGACCCTCTCGCATCAGAGCGAGCCGATCGCTCATCTCCGCCGCCTCGTCACGGTCATGGGTGACGACTATCGCGGTTGCGCCTCGCTGCCTCAGCAGTTCCCTGGTCTCCCCGACAAGACGCTCACGCAGATGTCGGTCCAGCGCACCCAAGGGCTCATCGAGCATCACCAGCCTCGGCTCCGGGGCGAGAGTGCGGGCCAGAGCCACCCTCTGTCGCTCGCCGCCCGATAGATCGTCGATCTTCCGCTCTGCGAACCCGGTCATGCCCACCCAATCGAGTGCTTCGTCCACTGTGGCCCCGGCCTCCTTGCCTTGGAGCCCGAACCCGATGTTCTCCCCGACGGTGAGATGTGGGAACAAGGCGAACCCCTGAAACATGAGTCCGAACTGACGGAGATGGGTGGGCACCCTCGTGACGTCTTCACCATCCCAGAGGATCGAGCCTGAGGTTGGTTCGATGATCCCCGCTATCGCACGTAGCAGAGTGGACTTGCCCGATCCCGAGGGTCCCAGGATCCCCACGATCTCACCGTTGTGAACGGTTAGATCGACATCCTCGAGGATTCGGACGCCATCGATCGTCACGTCGACGTCTCTCACCTCGAGCATCGGTGACCGCCCATCAGAAGGAACCTATATCGCCGACCCGGAACCGGTCGACCCAGAGAATGACCGCCGCCGTCAGGGCGGCGAGCACGATCGAGAGAGCCATGGCAGTCCCGAACGAGGCCGGGCCAGGGCGAGAGAGCAGGCGGAAGATCAGGGTCGGGATGGTCGCAGTGTTGGGCCGCGCCACGAATGTGGTCGCCCCGAACTCTCCGAGTGAGATCACGACAGAGAAACCCGCAGCGACCAGGGCGGCGCGGCTCACGAGGGGAAGATCTACCCGCCTCCAAACAGAAATGGGTTTCGCCCCGAGCGTGGCTGCGGCGTGTCTGAGGTCGGGGTCGATCGATCTCATCGTCGGTAGGACTATTCGCACGACGAAAGGGATCGCAACGAGTGCATGTGCGATTGGCACCAGCGCCAGCGATGCCCGAAGGTCGACCGGCCAATCGAGTGCGACGATGAAGCCGAGACCGATAGCCACGGCCGATGTGCCGAGGGGGAGCATGAGTGTCGTATCGAACCAACGCGAGAGCGTCCCGGATCGGTGGCTGACAAACGTTGCCGCCATGATCCCGATGACCAGAGCGATGGCAGTGGCGGCGACGGCCGTGAGGAGGCTATTCCGAATCGCCTCCACGGGACTGCCGACTATGAGGTCGGCGGCGAAGAGGTCGTCAAACGAGCCGAGAGAACGCGTGAGGAGTACGGCCAGCGGGATAGCGAGGACCGCCAGCGTGCCGATGATCGACCCGTAGACGCCGATTCGGGCCCGGCCGGCGGGGCGAGGCACAGCATCTTCGGAGGCCAGCTCCCATGATGCGCTGTGGCGTTCCTGGTATCGGGAGTAGAGGTACAACGCCAGGCTCACGCCGACCAGTTGAATCACGGCGAGCGCGGCGGCGAGAGGCAGGTCGAAGAGAACTATCGCCTGGCGATAGATTTCGACTTCGAGGGTGGCGAAGGTGAATCCTCCGAGTATGAGGATCACACCAAACGACGTGAAGGTGAAGAGGAACACGATGGAGGCTGCGGCTGCAAGCGATGGACGCAAGAGGGGCAGGGTCACGCGTCGCATCACCTCCAACGGCGACGCACCAAGGGTGGCTGCGGCATTGAGGAGATCGGGATCGAGGCGTCGCCATTGCGATCCGACCGTGCGGACCACGACTGCGACGTTGAAGAACACGTGTGCGGCGAGGATGGCGCCGATCGACTCCCTCCAGCCGAGGGCCACGAAGGCGGTGCCCACAACAACGGTCGGCAGCACGAACGGGACGGTGACGAGCGCCATGGCGAGCTTGCGGCCGCGGAACTCGTACCGGCCGACCGCCCAGGTCATGGGTGCGGCAAAGATGAAGGTGAGTACCGTCGAGAGCGTCGCCTGCCAGAGGGTGAACCACCCGACGCTCACCAACCGGCTCTGAAGACCGGTCGACCCGATGCTCATCTCGGAGAGACCAAGGCTGAGGATCCGTCCCAGTGGGTAGGCGAAGAAGTAGGTCAGGAAGAGGGCGGGCAAGGCTGCAACCGCGACCCACCCCCACCGGATTCGCCTTGTGGGCATGTCAGCCTTCCATCAGGTCTGCCCACTGCTGAATCCACGCCTCCCGGTTGTCGGCGATGTACTGCGGATCGAGCTGGGTGGGGTCGTCAGGAATCACCGTGTGTTCGACGAACTCCTGGGGGAGCTCCGCCTCGCTGTTTGCCGGGAAGACGAACCAATTGATCGGAATGGTCTCCTGGAACGGTACCGACAGCATGAAGTCGATCAGGTCACCGGCTGCTTCGGGGTACTCGGTCCCGTCGAGGACTCCGGCAAATTCCACCTGGCGATAGCAGCCGGCCTCGATGACACCGGTTGGTGCCGCGTCGAGCGGCTCCTCGGCGAAGATCACCTCGGCGGGAGGAGAGGAGGCGTAGGACACGACCATTGATCGGTCGCCTCCATACCTCGTGAAGTCCTCGTAGTAGGCGGTTGTCCAGTCCGGGACCACCTCTACACCCTTGTCCCTCAGATCCTCCCAGAAGTCGAGCCACCCGTCCTCTCCGAACTCGTCGATGGTCGCCAGCATGAAGGCGAGCCCTGGTGACGACGTCGCCGGGTGCTCCACGACGAGGGCCCCGGCGTAGACGTCGGAGCGGAGGTCGTCGAGCTTTGTCGGCACGTGGATCTGGGTCGAGGCGAACCACTCTTTGTCGTAGTTCAGGCATACGTCTCCGAAGTCGATCGGAGTAACGAGGTTTTCCGGTCCGAGCTTGAGGCTGTCGGGGACTGTGTCGATCAGGGCCGAGGTGTGCTCGGTGAAAATGTCTCCGTCGAGTGCTCGGGAAAGGAATGTGTCGTCCACACCGAACATCACGTCGGCAGTCGGGTTTCCCGCCGTGAGCACGGCTTGGGTGACCATCGACCCAGCATCTCCGGCGGCGAGCACCTCGACTTCGATACCCGTCTCCTCGGTGAACGCTCGGAAGGTCTCGTCGGTCACGGCATCTGCGAACGAGTCGTGGGCGACCAGCCGCAGCGTTTCGGGTGTTTCGCCGGTGTCATTGCCACAACCTGCGATGAGTAGTGCTGTCGTCAGCAGCGCCGTGGTCAGTTTCCGCATTCGTCTCACTCCTTCTCACGGGAGCGGAAGCGGTGAATCCCTGCGCCGGCATTATCCGGGTCAGGTTCATCCGGTCGGAGCCTCGAGACTCCCTCTCAGCCCGGTCACACCGAGCTCCCGTGGGTCACAAGGTTAATAGACCCCTCGTGCCTAACCCGTCGGGTCAGGCTGGTGGCGCGAATGCGAGGACGGTGTTGTGGCCTCCAAACCCAAATGAGTTGGAGAGGGATGGACCCGGGGTCCAGGGGCGGAGATCGCGCACGATGTCGGTGAGTGGGATCTCAGGGTCCTGGCTGTCGAGCCCGATATTGGGAAGCAATTCCTTCCTGATCATCGATTCGACCACCATCACGGCCTCGATGGATCCGGATGCTCCCAGCGCATGGCCGGTTGTGCCCTTTATCGAAGACACTGCGGGTTGCTGGTCGCCGAATACCCGTTGGATGACGAGGCCCTCCGTCCTGTCATTCAGGTCGGTCCCCGTTCCATGAGCGTTTATGTATGCCACCTGGCCGGGGTCGAGGTCGGCGTCGTCCAACGCCAGAAGCATCGCACGCTCGGCACCGTCCCCCTCCGGGTGGGGGGCGGTGATGTGATGGGCGTCGGCGGTGGAGGCGCCCCCAAGCACCTCGGCGAGGATCGTCGCACCTCTCGCCTCGGCCCGCTCCAGGCCTTCGAGCACGATAACCTCGCCGCCTTCACCCATGACAAACCCATCTCGCTCAACGTCGAAAGGCCTGGCGACACCAGACTTGGAAAGAGCGCGTGCCGCCGAGAAACCCTCCCGCGCCGAGTCTCTCGCGGCCGCTTCGGTCCCGCCGACGATCGCGACGTCGGCGTAACCCCATTGGATCTGGCGCATCCCATCGAGGATTGACTGGGAGCCTGCCGCGCAGGCGACAACGGGGGTATTGGCCTGGCCCCCGAAGCCGTATTTGATCGAGATCGCAGCAGCGGCTGCATTGGCCATCATCATCGGAACGATGAATGGCGACACTCTGGGCTCGTCTTTCTGGCTCTCGTTTACGAGCGACTCCAGCGATTCCAGCCCGCCGATGCCGGTTGCCATCGAGACGGTGACGTCGTTCGGATCATCCACGAAGTCGCCGGCCTGTCGGAAAGCCTCGTCAGCGGCGACCAATGCGAACTGGGTGAATCTGTCCAAACGGCGCGAGTCTCTCTTCGGGATGATCGGCTCGGGATCCCAGTTATCGATCACATGGGGCCCGGGACCGGAGGGCCCGGCGATCAGGCCCTTCCAGATGGCGTCGATTCCGATTCCGGGTGCAGCCACGGCGCCGATC
>QQVI01000356.1 GCA_003388545.1 Actinomycetota bacterium | reverse complement strand
ATGGCACGGCGGATCTCCTCGTAGCCCACCGAGCCGTCGGGGCCCACGGCGAACACGCCGGTGGCATCATCGGAAACGAGCCAATCGATCACAACACGATTCTGCCCCTTAAGCTCTCTCTTCGTGGTTTCTGAGCTATTCGATCCTGCAAGCTGGGACGAGGTCGACGGGTTCGACTTCACCGACATCACCTATCACCGCGCCCGGGGATCGGGCACTGTCCGCATCGCGTTCAATCGCCCCGAGGTCCGCAACGCCTTCCGGCCCCACAGCGTCGACGAGCTGTACGCGGCGTTGGACCACGCCCGTCAGACGAGCGATGTCGGATGTGTGCTCCTCACCGGCAACGGCCCCTCCCCCAAAGACGGCGGCTGGGCCTTCTGCTCGGGCGGCGACCAGCGAATTCGCGGTCGGGACGGGTACCAGTACGCAGAGGGGGAGACCGGCGACACCGTCGACCCGGCGCGACTTGGGCGGCTTCACATCCTCGAAGTGCAGCGGCTCATCCGATTCATGCCGAAGGTCGTGATTGCAGTCGTCCCGGGCTGGGCGGTCGGAGGCGGCCACAGCCTTCACGTCGTCTGCGATCTGACGATCGCCTCCAAAGAGCATGCGATCTTCAAGCAGACCGACGCCGACGTCGCCAGTTACGACGCCGGCTATGGGTCCGCGTACCTGGCCCGCATGGTCGGGCAGAAGAGGGCACGAGAGATCTTCTTCCTGGGCCGTGAATACTCGGCAGAGGAGGCGCTTGCCATGGGAATGGTCAATGCCGCCGTTCCTCATGAAGAGCTGGAGCGGGTCGCACTCGAGTGGGCATCCGAGATCGTGCGAAAGAGCCCCAACGCTCAGCGGATGCTCAAGTACGCCTTCAACATGATCGACGACGGGCTCGTTGGTCAGCAGATATTTGCCGGGGAGGCCACCCGGCTCGGGTACATGACCGATGAGGCTCAGGAGGGGCGTGATGCGTTCCTCGAGAAGCGGGAGCCCGACTTCGGCCAATTCCCCTGGCGCTATTGATGGAATCGACCCGCGGCGAGGAGCACCTTTCGGGATACCGGGCCTGGCGCACCGCCGCCCGAATCCACACGCTGCCGGCAGCAGTGACTCCCGTGTTTGTTGGCGCCGGCCTGGCCGCACACGACGGGGTGTTCCGCTGGGACTCCATGATCTGGGCGTTGCTTGGCGCCCTGGCGATACAGGTGGCAGCGAACTTCGCCAACGACGTCTCGGATGCCCGGAGAGGTGCCGACACCGAAGATCGCCTCGGCCCGCCCCGCATGGTGACCAGCGGAGCGATCACCCCAAGAGCGATGTGGATGGCAACCGGAGCCGCCGTGGCAGTCTCGGCCATAGCCGGGATAGCCCTCACCGTGATAGCCGGACCTTTGATTCTCGTAATAGGCGTCGTCTCGGTGATAGCCATGCTCGGGTATGTGGGAGGTCCCATCCCATACGGCTACCGGGGCCTGGGCGAGTTGTTCGTCTTTCTCTTCTTCGGCCTGGTCGCCACGGTCGGCTCTCGCTACGTACACGACTCGACCGCTCCCCTGGACGCCTGGTTGCTCGGCATACCCATCGGGATGCTCGCCGCGGCAATCCTCGTAGCCAACAACTACCGCGACCTCGATACCGACGCCAGAGCCAACAAGCGGACTCTCGCTGTCATCATCGGGCCCCAGAGAACGCGATTCCTGTTCGCCGTGCTCACCTATGGCGCATTCCCCGTCATCGTCGTGTTCGCGATGGCCGGTTGGACCCCCATTGCAACCCTCTTCGCTGCCATGTGGGTCCCACTCGCAACCGGGCCTGTCTCCATAGTGCAGGCCAAGACCGACGGTCCGGCGCTGATACGCGCCCTCAAGCTGACAGCACGTCTCCACCTCCTCACCGGGCTCTCTCTTGCCGCCGGCGCCGCCATAACCATCTGAGGCGCGGAACCGTCTCGGGGTCCGACGCGTCGAACCTTCCATGAAGAGAAATCGACTCATCCTCCTGGCCATTGCGGCCCTGGCCCTGGCTTCGTGCGGCTCAGACGAGCCTGTCGGCTCGGCTGACGAAATCGATGGCACGTGGCAACTGACATCCGGCAGTCATGCCGGCAACACCCTCGAGCCAATCGCCACTCATCCAGTCACACTCGAGATCGATGGCGATGAGGTCGGGGGAACAGCGGCCTGCAACGGCTACGGAGGGACAATCGCCAACACCGACACCGGGATCACCTTTTTGGAGATGAGCATCACCGAGATGGCCTGCGATCCGCCGGAGACAATGGATCTCGAGAGTGCATACATGGCTGCTCTCGCCAGCATCGACCAGGCGAGCATCGAGGGTGGAAAGCTCGTGTTGAGTGGACCGGACACGCAACTCGAATTCGAGGCTTCGTCCTAAGAGACAGTCCATCGGTCCCTAGAGGTAGGGACCTCTTGCCCTGACGCGTCGTCGCCACCTGCGGTTGGAATGTGCTCATGGCAGATTCGACCAAGACATTCGATCGCGCTCTCTGGTTCTTCGGTGCGATGGGCGCCTTCGTGGCGGCCATGGCGCTCGTTGTCGCTATCAACGGCGGAGGAGGGTCGGAGGCAGCAGCCGAAGTCCCTGGAGAAGTGAGCAATCTCAGCTACGAACTGACGGAGTTCGCCATCCTCGGGCCCCAGGAAGTGAGGCCAGGCCCGGTGAGCTTCGAAGTCCACAACAGCGGCAGTGCAATCCACAATCTCGTTGTAGAGACCGGGGCACGCACCGCCGATCTCAACACCGGGGAGATCGACCTCATCGACGTTGGCGACCTATCCGAGGGTGAATACGTCATCTTCTGCGACATCCCCGGCCATCGCGAGGCCGGCATGGAGGCCACCCTCGTCGTCAGCGAGGACGCCGCAGAGGTATCGGCAACGGGCCACGAGGACATGACCCCGGAGCAGGCGAACCAGATGATGATCGACTCGATGCTGGCCTTTCCCGCCGAGACCGAGGGCAAGGGAAACCAACCGCTCGAACCGGTCGAGGTCAAGGCCGACGGGACCAAGGTGTTCGAGCTGACCGCTGAGATCATCGAGTGGGAAGTCGAGCCCGGGAAATTCGTCGATGCATGGGCCTACAACGGTCAAGTGCCCGGCCCGTGGATCCGGGTTGACGTGGGCGACCAGCTCGAGGTCCACTTCACCAACCTGACACCCATGGCCAGCGACATCCACTGGCACGGGATCTCGACACCCAACAACATGGACGGTGTCGCGCCCTACACCCAGGATCCCGTGTACACCGGCGAGACCTTTGTCTACTCCTTCGCTGCCGAGCGGCCGGCCATCGGCATGTACCACGCGCACTTCCACAGCCAAATCAGTGTCCCCAACGGCATGTTCGGCGCCATAATCATCGGCGACACCCCTATCCCATATGGCGAAACCGTCTCCGGCATCGAGATCCCCGAAGACCTCGAGATCGCCCACGAGATCCCCATGGTGCTGAACGACGCCGGAGTCATCGGCCTCAGCCTCAACGGGAAGTCGTTCCCGGCGACCGAGCCATATGTGGTCAATGAGGGCGACTGGCTCGTCTACCACTACTACAACGAGGGGCTGCAGGTACATCCGATGCACCAGCATCAATTCCCACAGCTCGTCTTCGCCAAGGACGGGATCCCTCTCGACGTCCCCTTCTGGGCGGACACGATCAACGTGGCTCCGGGTGAGCGCTACTCGGTCCTCGTCCATGCCGATCGAGTCGGGACGTGGGTATGGCACTGCCACATCCTCAATCACGTCGAGCGTGACACGGGAATGTTTGGCATGGTGACCGCACTGATCGTCCAGGAGTAGCCCGCGATCTGACCCATTTTTTCGAGAGATTTGCCCTCTCGAAGGCTGACAAACGCAAGATTAGGCGTTCTTATCGTCGATCTGACGATTAGAAACTGGCTCTGATTGGTAATTTCAGGTCATATTCCAAACCTGGAGCGAGCCAAGTTGCTTTTCGATTTCGACGCGGGGGTCACCACCGACTCTGAAGTATTGGGCGGCAAGGGAGCCGGGCTGGCGCACATGACGGCCCTTGGGCTCCCGGTGCCGCCGGGATTCACACTCACCACCGAGGTGTGCCGTCACCTAATGAAAACCGGGGAGTTCCCCGAGGGGATTTGGGACGAGGTTGCGGCCGCGGTGAGCCGCCTCGAACAGAAGACGTCGCGCTCGTTCGGCTCCGGCCCGACCCCGATTCTTCTGTCTGTCCGATCCGGCGCCGCCGAGTCGATGCCAGGGATGATGGACACGGTTCTCAACCTGGGGATCAACGACGACGTCGTGAAATCCCTGGCCACATGGTCCGGCGACGAGCATTTCTCGTGGGACGCGTATCGACGTTTCCTCCAGATGTATGGCGACGTCGTACTCGGTATCGAAGACGAGAGATTCCAGGCAATCCTCAGCGACCTCCGTCGGGAGCGAGGGGCCGAGAGTGATGCCGATCTGACCGCCACCGACCTCAAGCTGGCGACCGAGCAGTTCAAGGCCGTGATCGATGAGGCGAGACCGGGAGAGCTTCCGACCGACCCGATGGATCAGCTGCGCAGAGCCATCACCGCAGTCTTCGAGTCGTGGAACAACAAACGAGCTGTCGAGTTTCGCCGGATCCACGGGATTCCAGATGAGATGGGAACTGCATGCAGTGTGCAGATGATGGTCTTCGGTGACCTCGGCGAGGACTCTGGCACCGGTGTCTGTTTCACCCGCGACCCCTCAACGGGCGAGTCGACGGGATATGGGGACTACTTGCCCCGCGCCCAGGGAGAAGACGTTGTCGCAGGGGTGCGGAACACACTGACGCTCGACGAGCTGGCCGACCTTCAGCCGGCCTGCCACGCCCAGCTGACCCAGATCATGGGCGACCTGGAGGCGCACTACCGCGACATGTGCGACATCGAGTTCACGATCGAAAAGGGCGTCCTCTACATCCTTCAGGCACGCGTCGGGAAGCGCACGGCGGCGGCATCGATTCGCCTTGCCGTCGCCATGGAGAACGAAGGTTTGATCGACCGAGACACGGCCGTCATGCGTGTTGCCCCGGAGTCGCTGGAGCAGCTCCACCGGCCCCGTATCGACAACGGTGCTGATCGACCTGTGTTCGTCGCAGGCGTCGCCGCTTCGCCCGGTGCAGCCATCGGAGTCGCGTGCTTCACCGCCGATGAGGCGGTGCGCCTCGTCGAGTCGGGCAAGCCCGTGATCCTCATCCGGCCCGAGACGACCCCGGACGACATCCACGGCATGGCAGCTGCAGAGGGGATCCTCACGAGCCAAGGCGGCAAGACTTCGCACGCCGCCGTAGTTGCTCGCGGGATGGGCAAACCGGCAGTGACCGGCGCATCGAAGCTGGTCGTCGACGTCGCCAAGGGCATCGCCGCTTCCGGTGACGTCGACATTCGGGAGGGGGACATGATCACTCTCGACGGGACCAACGGTGTCGCCTTTGCCGGAGAGATGGAGCTCGCGGAGCCTGAAGCCCTGCCTGAGCTGGAAGAATTCCTGAGTTGGGCCGACTCCATACGCACCATGGGCGTGCGCGCCAACGCCGACACTGCTGCCGACGCGTCCAAGGCACGCGAACGCGGCGCAGAAGGCATCGGCCTGGCACGCACCGAGCACATGTTCCTCGGCGAGCGGCTCGAGATCGTCCAGAAGATCATCCTCTCCAGCGACGAGGCGGAGAAAAACGAAGCCCTGAACGAGCTGGAGCGGCTCCAGGTCGAAGACTTCACCGGCTTGCTCGAGTCCATGGACGGGCAGCCCGTCGTCGTGCGCCTGCTCGACCCTCCGCTGCATGAGTTCCTCCCATCTCGTCTCGAGCTCGAGCAAGAAGCTCTGAGAATGGTGAGAGCCGGCCGCAGTATCGACTCCCTCCACCAGATGTCGGACCAGGTGGCCCGCTGGGAAGAGACAAACCCCATGCTCGGCTTGCGCGGGGTGCGACTGGGGTTGATCGTCCCCCGTCTGTATCAAATGCAGGCTCGAGCCGCCGCCCAGGCCATCGAGCGCCGCCTCAAGGCGGGTGGTGATCCCCGGATGGAGATCATGATCCCGCTGGTCTCGACCGTCGAAGAGCTGAGGAGAATGCGTGAGATGGTCGAGCAAGAGATGGCGGAGGCCACGTCGAGCTCAGGCATCGAGATCCACGTGTCCGTCGGGACGATGATCGAGCTCCCCCGGGCCGCCCTCACTGCGGGAGAGATCGCCGAAACGGCGGATTTCTTCTCCTTTGGAACCAATGATCTCACCCAAATGACATACGGGCTCTCCCGGGACGACGCCGAGGGGCACTTTCTGCGGGACTACCTCGAGAAGGGAATCCTGGAAACGGATCCGTTCCAGACGATCGACGAGCGGGGAGTCGGCAGGCTGATCAGCGTGGCTACCCGTGAGGGACGGGAGGCGAACCCTGACCTCACCGTGGGGATCTGTGGTGAGCACGGAGGCGACCCGGCATCGATCGAGTTCGTTCGACGGCTGGGCCTCGACTACGTCTCGTGCAGCCCACCGCGGATCGAAGGGGCTCGCCTGGCTGCAGCGCAGGCGGAGATCAAGCTCCGGTCCGTCGGAAGCTGAGGCCAATCAGCTCTCGAGCTCCGTCTCGAGAGTGTCGAGCAGATCTTCCACACCCGAGCCGCTCGTTGCGACGGTCTCGACCACGGCGCGAGTGCGGCTTGGCGTGCTCGCGATCTCGTGCAGGGCCCGTCTGACCATTTCGACACCGTCACGGTCGGCTTTGTTTATGGCGAAGACGTCGGCGATCTCGACGATCCCGGCTTTGTCTGCCTGGATCTGATCACCGAACCCCGGTGCCACGACGAGCACGACCACATCCGCCAGGTGCATCACCTCGACCTCCGACTGACCTACCCCGACCGTCTCCACGAGCACCATGTCAAAGCCCGCATTCGTCAGGAGGTCAACGGTGCGCACAGTCGCAGCCGACAGACCCCCGAGATGTCCCCTCGAAGCCATCGATCGCACGAAGACCCCGGGGTCATCGACATGATCCTGCATTCGAATCCGGTCGCCGAGCAACGCTCCGCCGGTGATCGGGCTCGAAGGATCCACAGCAACCACTGCCGCCTGGCTCCCCCGCTTCCGAATCAGCGTCAGCAGAGAACTCACGAGCGAGGACTTCCCGACGCCCGGCGGGCCGGTGATCCCGACGATCGGCACGGCCGGGTCCCGTTCGGGAATGGTCGTAGACGGGTCCTCTTCGATTGCCGTTATGACTCTCGCCAGGGCGCGACGGTCGCCCGCACGAACGGCATCGAGGATTTCAGGCGCTATCACGCCAACAGGTTAAGAGGCGCCGGACAGATCAGGCAGGATTGAGACCGGAGCCGACGATGCCCGAGATGTCGATCCCGCTGCCGTCGCCCTCGTCCACTTCGGGGCCGTCGGCCACCGCCGAGACCTCGGTGACACCGGGAACCCGGTCCATCA